>DASTSJ010000196.1:0-10145 GCA_035760765.1 Edaphobacter sp.
TTCTACCATCTCGACACATGCTTCGCGCCTCTCAGCGACGGCTTTCTCCTCTACTATCCTTCCGCCTTCGACGCGGCATCGCTTGAGCAGATCGAGTCCTTCTATCCTCCGCACAAGCGCATCTCCGTCTCTGAAGAGGACGCATGCAGATTCGCCTGCAACGCCATCGATATCGATCGCAACATCGTGCTCAACCAGATCAGCAGGGAACTGACAGCTCGTCTGGAGACTGCTGGATTCCGTGTCCTGCAATTGCCGCTTGATGAGTTCCTGAAGGCAGGAGGAGCCGCAAAATGCCTCGTCATGAAGCTCAGCACCCCTGTTAGAGCTTCAAGCCCTGCTTTACCTCACCCATCTTCATCCAGGGATCTTTCTTCAGGCGAGATCGCCATTCCCCGAAGTTCGCCACGTTGAACAATGGTCGCTCATCGATCTTCTTCAGCTCGCTCCAGGTCAGTGGCATGGAGACTCCCGCGCCAGGACGCGCACGCGGCGAATAGGCCGCAACCGAGGTCGCCCCACGTTCATTCCGCAGGTAATCCAGATAGATCTTCCCTTTGCGTGCAGCCTTCGTCATCTTCGTAAGGTATCGATCAGGCGCACCCTTCTCCATCGAGATCACAATCTGCCGCGCGACCTCTTTGATCTGTGTCCAGTCGTACTTCGGCTCAATCGGAGCGACGATGTGCAAACCTTTCCCGCCGGTTGTCTTGACAAAGCTCTCCAGTCCCAATTGACCCAGCAGATCCTTCACCTCCGTGGCCGAACTGACGACCTCTTTCCATGGCAGTGATTCGTCCGGATCGAGATCGAAGATCATGCGATCAGGGTGCTCAAGATCGCTGTTGTGCGATCCCCAAGGATGCACCTCCAGCACTCCCATCTGTGCCAGCCCCGCCAGCGCCTCAGGTGTACTTAGCGTGATGTAGGGCTCGACCTTCCCCTTCTTGTCCGCGATATCAATCCCACTGATACCCTCCGGCAGCATCGTGTTCACATGCTTCTGGAAGAAGCACGGCTTGCCCGCACCGTCCGGACAGCGCACCAGGCTAAGAGGGCGATCTGCGATGTGCGGCAGCATGTGTTCGGCCACAGCCCAGTAATAGTCAGCCAGCATCTGCTTGGTGATTCCGGATGCCTCATCGAGAATCTTCTCTGGATGCGTCAGCCGAACCGGCGCATGTTTTCCCTCGTCTGTCGCGGTCTCCGCCTCATGCGCAGATTGTTTGGCCGCCAATGTACTTCGACCGCGATGCACCGCCGCTTTGTTTCGAGATTTCCGCGGGCCAATGGAACTCTCCGGCTCTTCACGCGTCACCTCACCAGCGGGCTTGTCCTCCCTGACCCCCAGAAATGCTGCCTGTCTCACCAGTTCATCTGCGGTCCAAGTGGCGAATCGCACCTGGACCACCATCTCAGGCTTCACCCAGTGCGCCCCCTTGCGCGCATCGCCGGGCAAAGTAGCGAACGGAGACGCCTTAGCCGCTAACTGATCGAGCCTGTCCCGCACCATGCGGTGCGACTTTTGCGTGAACCCTGTTCCAGTTCGTCCTGCATAGATCAGCTTTCCGTCCCGGTAGTATCCAAGCAGAAGCGCGCCCACTCCATGGATCCCATTCGCCGGAAGCGTGAATCCTCCCACAACAAACTCCTGCTCATGCAGGCACTTCGCCTTCAGCCAGTCGCGCCCTCGCCCAGAGACGTATTTCCCGTCAGCTCGCTTGGAGATGATTCCTTCAGCCTGCAGCTTACACGCCTGATTCAGCAGCTCAGCGCCTCCCGTCTCCATGTGCTCACTCATTCGCAACCGATCTTCATCCGAGGCCGCAAGCACCGAGCGCAGCAGTTCCTTCCGCTCCTTCAGCGAAAGATTGCGCGTGTTCTTCCCATCCAGATGCAGCAGGTCAAACGCGAAGTAGGTCAATGCGTTCTTCGCTCCCTCCTGCATGGATGCCTGTAGATCGGCAAAGCTGGTCGTCCCGTTCGGCGCTACCACAACAATCTCTCCATCCAGAGTTGCCTTGTCTACGGGTAGCTTCGCAATCTCATCAGCAACGGCGCGCATGCGTGCTGTCCAGTCCAGCCCCTTTCGTGTCAGCATCTGGACCTTGTTCCCGTCCTTCCGCGCCTGGACTCTATATCCGTCCAGCTTCAGCTCGTGCAGCCAGCCTGAGCCGGACGGTGGTACTTCACCCATCGTCGCAAGCTGTGGCTCAATGAACGAGGGCTGGCGCTCGCTGGGCAGGTCTTTGATCTTTCCCTTCAACTCTTTCTCGTTCACCCGCGCACTCTTCGCGGGCATTCTCTCAAGAGGCTCCTGCCGAAACCATGCCTTCGATCCTGAGCGCGTGTCCTTCGAGTTCCAAACATGGTCTTCATGCCGCGCGATCTCGTCGATCGACCGGCCCGTAATCACGCTGTTGGGCTCAGCTTCTGTGACACAAGGGTCATCCGAGCCGCGCTCGAACTCATCATGCTCTTTGATCAGCAGCCAGTTCGGCTTCTTCTCTTTCTGCCACTTGCCACCCATCCGGATCAGCGCCCACTTGCCCTGCAGCTTATGGCCATGCAGCAGGAACTTGAGGCTGCCATCTCGCAAGCCCGCATCGACGTCGGTATGGCCCGCCTGCGGCTCCCATGTCCCCTGGTCCCACAGCATCACGGTGCCGCCGCCGTACTGGCCCTGCGGGATAATTCCCTCAAATCCGCCGTACTCCATCGGATGGTCTTCCACCTGGACGGCCAGCCGTTTATCCCCGGGAAAGTAGCTCGGACCCTTCGTCACTGCCCAGCTCTTTAGAACTCCGTTCCATCCCAGCCTGAAGTCATAGTGCAGGTGCGAAGCTGCATGCTTCTGCACGCAGAAAGGAAGCCCGGCCTTCTTTCCTTTGCTGGAATGGCCGCCGCTCGGCTCTGCTGTAATGCTGAAGTCGCGCATCGAACGATAGCGCGCAAGCTGCTCGTCCACCGCATCCGGAGCAGAGCTCGTACGGACCGCGCGCTTCTGAGTCGTTTCTTTTTTGCTCGTGCTGGCCTTCTTCGCCGACTTAGTTGCCTTCTTGCTGGCTGACTTCTTCGAACCCGCCATTCTCACCCCTGCTTCTGGTCGGCGAAGTTCCTATCATCGCTCAAGCTCCTACGCGGACTTGCGCTTGCTCGAAGACTTCGCCGGTTTCACCAACGAGATACCCTTCTTTCCCTTCGATGCAGGAGCGGCCTTCTCCGACGCCGCTGGCTTCTTTCTCCCTGTCGCGGCCTCTGTCTCCTTTCCTCCGCCCACGCTCTTGCGCAACGCGTCCATCAGGTTGATCACCTGGGCCTTGCGCGGAGCCTCAGCCTCTTCCGTCGGCAGCGGCGCATGTTTCACCTTGGCCTCGACCAGTTCGCGAACCGCAGCCTCGTACTGGTCTTTGAACTTCTCTGGCTCAAACTTCGAGGCCTTGCGTTTGATCAGCTCCATCGCGAGTTCCAGTGAGTCTTCATTGACCGCAACCTTCTTGATGTCCTTGAAGTACTCCGCCGGATTCCGAAGCTCTTCCTCGTAGCGCATGGTGTAGCCCATCATGCCGCCCAGCTTGTCATCATCGTCGGCGGTGATCGCGAAGACGTGCTCCCTGCCTCCAAACGCGATCTTCCCCAGCGCTGCCTTCTTGGTCTTCTTCAGCGCCGCCCGCACCGTCGCGTAGGCCTCTGCCTGTACATCGTCCTCAGGAACGATGAAGTAGGGCTTCTCCATATACTCCGGCGTCAATTCATTCAAATCGACGAACTGCGATACCTCAATCGAATGCTTTGAGGGAATGCGAAGCGCTTCCAGCTCCTTCGGCTCGATCGTCACGTACTCGCCCTTGCGGTACTCGTAACCCTTGACGATGTCGTTCTTGTCCAGGGCCTCGCCGGCTTCCGTGGGATTCTCCTCCACCGCACTCGCTGCAACCTTCTGGTGACGTACGCGTTCGCCGGTCTTCCTACTTATCTGGTGGAAGCGGATCTCGCTCTTCGCCTCCGTTGCAACAAAGAGCTTCACCCCAAACGACACCAGCGAAATCTGGATCTGCCCAGACCAATAGGGACGTGCCATCGTTAACCTCGCGTGCGGCGAAATCCTCTCGAATCAAGCCGATCTCAGGCGGAGATACCTCCACCTGTCCATCAGATTCCACACGATACCGCGAGAGATGCCATCTCTGCTGCAAGATTTTGGGGAGCCGCAAGGTCAAACACCATACATATGGTAGATCTCAGTAAAAGCCCCGCTATGCTGTGTTTGCGATGCAGCCACTCCCCATTTTCATGCATTCACGCCACGGCTAGGCAAACCGAAACGTGACATTCCCCGCGTGGGCAAATCTGGCTTCGACCACGGAGCCCGCAGTGGCCAGCGTATTGCCGGTCCAACTTCCCGTCGTAATCCAGTCACCCTTGCAAAGACCCTCTGTCCGGCTTGCGCCTTCATTGGCCAGCCACACCACCAGACGAGTCAGGTCGCCTGCCGTGTTCGATCCTGTCCGCTCCACCCGAACGGCTCCGTCGATCGCCAGCGAGACCGTCTCCTTCGCGAAATCGATGCTCTTCCAGTCCGGCACCGCGTTGCCATACACGAAGCCACCATGCATCGCCATATCGCCTGCGGTACTAAACTTGGTCGCCTGGTCCGGATCGATGAATGCCGACTCCAGGATCTCGATCGCCGGGTGCATGCTCGCAACCGCCGCAAAGACCTCGTCACGCGTATATGGAGTCGCCCGCGGTGGCAGGTCCGCTCCCATCTTGAAGGCGATCTCCGCCTCAACCCCGCGATACCGGTGCGTCACTCCGCGAAGCTCGCAGCCCGTGCACGTAATCCAGTCCGCAGGCATCGGCGCAAAGGTCGGCGTTGCGTCAGGTGTCGGAGCTCCGACCTTCCAGCCGCCCACTTTCTCGTAGGCCCATGACATCCTGTCCTGCACAAAGTAGACCTCTTCCAGGTTCGTCGGGCGCAGGTCAGGGGGCAGATCGGCGATCGGCTTGCAGGTCCGCCGAGCATCAAGCAGCAGGTCCGCTGCACTTATCAGGTCTTTTTCACGAGCACCAGTAATCATGCCAGACAGTTTGCTCTCACTCCGGCTTCCGGCGCAACCGTAGGACCTTGCTCCCTCAGTAAAAAACACTTCGGTTGTTACTTTTCACCATCTTGTAAATCCAACATTCAGATACGTTCGTTCCTAAAATGGAGATAGACCGAACCATAGAAGGGAATTGTCATGCTGCTTCGCCGTTCCGATCGCTTCGACGCAAACATCCAGTCATCCGATATCACCCCGCAGGATGCATTTGAGCGTTACCGCAAGCAACGCCGGTTTGTCATCGGAGGCGCAGCCACACTGACCGCGGGTGCGCTGGCCGCTGCACATCTTCCGCAGATATTCTGGCCCTCCACTACCGTGCACGCCCAGGCCCTTGCCACCGTTCCCAGCAAATACGACACCACCGAGAATCAGACGCCCTTTGCTAAGGCGACGCATTACAACAACTTCTACGAGTTCGGAACCGAGAAGAGCGACCCCGCAAAGAACGCCCACACACTCAAGACCCGCCCGTGGACCGTTCAGGTTACAGGCATGGTCAAGAAGCCCCAGACCTTCGACATCGACACGCTCCTGAAGTATCGCCCCATCGAATCCCGCGTCTACCGCCACCGCTGCGTAGAGGCCTGGTCCATGGTCATCCCCTGGGACGGCTACTCGCTCTCGGAGTTCATCAATCTCTGCCAGCCACTTCCCAGTGCAAAGTACGTGCAGTTCATCTCGCTGGTCGACAAGAAGCAGATGCCTGACCTGCCAAGCGGCTATGACTGGCCCTACAGCGAAGGTCTGCGCCTCGACGAAGCCATGAATCCTCTCGCTCTGCTCACGTTCGGCTGCTATGGCCAGGTGCTTCCCAACCAGAACGGCGCGCCTATCCGCGTCGTTTCACCCTGGAAGTACGGCTTCAAAAACGGCAAATCCATCGTCCGTTTTCACTTTACGGATAAGCAGCCGAAGACCACCTGGAACGAGATCAACTCGCAGGAGTATGGCTTCTACTCCAACGTGAACCCGCACGTCGATCATCCCCGCTGGAGCCAGGCCCATGAGCGCCGAATCGACAGCTCTGCATTTCCCCGAACCATCCCGACCCAGATGTTCAACGGCTATGCCGACCAGGTAGCCGGCCTCTATAACGGTATGGATCTCAAGCGCTACTACTGATCGGGAGAAGGCAACTTTCAATGTCGAGACGCAGCATCATCATCCTGAAGACCATCGCGCATCTGCTGTGTCTCGCGCCGTTTGCCTGGCTCATTCGCTTCTACACCTCGGGAGCCCTCGCGCTCGATCCCGACCCGGTCGCCTACATCACGCACTTCACCGGCAACTGGACACTCTGGATGCTGCTGGCCTCATTGGCTATCACGCCGCTGCGCCGCCTCTCTACCCGCATCAACTGGCTCATTCGGTTTCGGCGGCTCATTGGTCTCTACGCATTCTTCTACGCCTCGCTCCACCTCGCGACGTACATCTTCCTCTTCTCCGGCTACGATCTCCCCTCGGTCCTGGTCTCCATCCGGCATGGCCATCCAAGTGCCGTCATCGACGAGTGGAAGGTCGTCTGGCCCACCATCTGGGATGACATTCGCAAGCGCCGATTTATTCAGGTCGGCTTTTTCGCGTGGCTCATCCTGCTAGCCCTCGCTGCAACCTCACCCGCAGCTATCATGCGAGCCATGGGAGGCAAAAACTGGCAGCGGCTCCACCGCCTCGTCTACATCGCCGGAGTCGCCGCTGTCATCCACTACTGGTGGCTCGTCAAGACCGGCGTCAGGACACCCTGGAAGGTCACCGCAGTCCTCGTCGTTCTCTTTCTCGCGCGCCTAGCCTACACCGCCTCAAAACGCCTCACCAGACCGCGCTCCACGCTTCAGACAACCAGAACCTGACAGCTGCCACTCGAATTGATCCGCCATCGGCCATTATGCCGTCTAATGGAGCACAATGAAGAACTCCATCGATCGCCGAACCTTCGCCGCCGGGATCCTCGCTGCAGGCGTCACCGGCAGCCGATCCTCAGCCGCGCCCGCCCAGCCCGAGCAACTGCATCTCCAGCCCAATGGCTGGATGCCCAACAACACACTGCCAGTGCTCCTCTATCGTCAGGCAGTCCCCGTTACCCGCGATCTCGCCGACGCAATGGAGCAGATCTTCACCACCAACGGCTGGCCCCCACAGTGGCGCAATGGAGTCTACGGCTTCCACCACTACCATTCCACCGCCCATGAAGTTCTGGGCTTCGCCGCCGGACACGCCGAGATCATGCTCGGCGGCGAAAAGGGAACTCCCGTCACCGTCCACGCAGGCGATGTAGCCGTGCTTCCGGCCGGAACCGGTCACTGCCGCATCTCCGCCTCAGACGACTTCCTGGTCGTCGGCGCCTACCCTCCCGGAGAACACTGGGACATCTGCCGCACTGCTGCGACTCCCGAAGTCCTCGCCCGCATCCAGAAAGTCCGCTTCCCGGCGTCCGATCCTGTCTCCGGAAAAGCAGGCCCTCTGCCTCGCCTCTGGATCGCCTGAACTTACTTTCGGGCAAATGGATTCCTCGCCGCTGCATCTCATGTTGCGGAGTCCAAGACGACCGTGGCAGGAAAGAACACTACTCCGAACGATCCTCCCCGTAGCGATCTCCCCCGGAAAGATCGTTTCGGTCTCTTCGCAAATACCTGCAGCACCTATGTCGGATCGCGCTGGGCCTTCATCTTCGCCGTCGGTGTCATCGTTGTGTGGGCCGTTACCGGTCCCATCTACCACTACTCCGACACCTGGCAGCTCATCATCAACACAGGCACGACCATCGTCACCTTCCTGATGGTCTTCCTTATCCAGAACACCCAGAACCGCGACGCCCGCGCCATCAATCTCAAGCTTAACGAGCTGATTGAATCCATCAAATCAGCCCGCAACGAGATGATCGACATCGAGCATCTCTCCGATGCCGAGCTCGACGTCCTCGCTCATCGCTATGAGGCTGTCCGCAAAAGAGCCGAGGAGCGCGGCCTCACCCAACCTGAAGGCGCCTCTCGCAATTAGGGCCTCACACCCAGCTAGCCTCTGCAAACGTATACGGCGACCGCTGCGGACGCGAAAGCATCGCGTTTGCGGCATCATCGCCTTTGAACTGCTCGCGCTCAGGATCCCAGTGAAGATGCCTTCCTGTCTTCATCGCTATATGGTGCAGCAGGCAGGTTGAGCACGCCCTGTGCCCAATCTCAATCGGGGCCAGCGGCTGCTTCCGCGACCTCACACAGTCCAGCCAGTTCGCGTGGTGCTCAGGCGACGTCTCCAGGTGAATCTCGTTGGGTCCAATCACCGAAGTCAAAATCTTCGGATCGCTCGCCTGCAGCACCTCCACCTTGGGCACCGGATCACCTGGCTTCGCCGTAGGCGAGTTCATGCCATCTCTCTGTACGAAGATCCAGCCCTCGGTCCCGTACCACTTGATGCCGTTAGGAAACTTGCCGGAGATATCCATCGTCACGCCGTTTGCATAACGGCCATGCGTCAGAAAGTCGCCATGCACGTCCCACAGCCCGCTCTTTGGAAACTCCGCCGTCCCCCATATCTCCACCGGTCCTGTGTACTCAGTGTTCATGCCCCAGTGCGCCGTGTCGACGTGATGCGCTCCCCAGCCCGTAATCATACCCGCGCCAAACTGCTCCATCCGCAGCCATCCCGGCCGATCGAACCCCTGCTGCGGCATCACCCGGTCGACCGTGTAGGGAACGACAGGCGTTGAGCCCAGCCACGCGTCGTAGTTGAAGCCCTTCGGTACCGGCATCGGAGTCGCATCGCCTCCCGCTGGGTCGCCCGGCAGCCCAATCTCCACATGCTTCACCTCACCGATACGGCCATTCCGCACCAACTCGCACGCGCGATGAAACTGCTTCCACGATCTCTGCTGGCTTCCGATCTGCACAATCCGTCCCGAAGCCTGCACCGCGTTGCTCAGATAGCGGCCCTCTGCAATCGTCAGCGAAGCCGGCTTCTGCAGATAGACATCCTTGCCCGCCCGCACAGCCGTCGCTGCGACGATGGCGTGCTGGTGATCCGGGGTCGAGATCACCACCGCATCGATATCCTTGTTGGCCAGTAGCTCGTGGTACTCGTGATAGACCTTCACGGCATCGTACGGCTTACCCAGCTTCTTTGTGTAAGTCTCTGCAACCAGTTGTCGCCCCAGCTCAGCCCTGCCCGCGTCCAGGTCGCAAACCGCAATCACCCGAGCGCCGTCGTACTTGAAGATCCCAGGAAGATCGTGCCCGCGCGAAATTCGACCAACGCCAATCGCGCCCACATTGATCCGTTCGCTTGGAGCCATCTGCCCAAAGACGGTTGAAGGCACAATCGTAGGAAATCCGGTTACTGCCGCTGTTCCGGCCGCAGTCTTCAAAAACCTTCTCCTGCTTACATCTCCCATGCGCTGGGCTCTCCATTTGGAACGAGTTCGGTTGAGGGCGTGATTCTACCCTCTGCAAAGATGCGCCGTCAGCCGCAAGACAGCTCTCGACGTCGTATGTCGCTGAGGCAGGTTCTCACTGTGAAGCTGAAATCCCATCAAGTGTCATCCTGAGCGAAGGCGAAGCCGAAGCCGAAGGATCTGCGGTTTGGTGATGCTCGCCCAGCCAGCAGCCCTCAGATCGGCCTCGCCTCTGCGAGAGAGCCGCAAAACGAACCTAACTCTTCAGCGTCACATGCTGCGCCTTCATCTGCGCCCGCACTACCAGCTCCGCCGCCAGCAGGCACTGCGTCTGGTCCTGTGCCGTATGGGTGCGGTTCACAATGTCCGAGACAAACTGCGGTCCAAAGGGAAGCGTTACATTGTTGCAATCGATGTACCGCTGCTGCTTCTTATCCACGATGAACAGATTATTGCCCTGTTTACCTCGTGCAACATCGACGTACTTGCGCACTTCGATGTAACCCTCTGTCCCCAGGATGAACAATCTCCCGTCTCCCCATGTGCCCAGCCCATCCGGAGTGAACCAGTCCAGCCGCACGTAGCCGAACCCTCGATCGCCGCGCAGCATCATGTCGCCGAAGTCTTGGAACTTCGGTTTCTGCGGATGGCCT
>DASTSJ010000197.1:0-3003 GCA_035760765.1 Edaphobacter sp.
GCAGAAGCTACAGAGAAGATGTTTCGTCCGGTCCCAGAGTAGACGAGCCGCTCCGCAACCAGCATGGCCTTCATGTGGAGCGTAGGATCGAGTTGGGTTGAGGCGCTTCCGACGTTTTTGGCTGTGCCAGCTGCCGAGCCCGGCCGGGGCGGGGCAACGCTTTGCACCGGGGTAGGCGAGACCGGACGTGGAGCTGGCGAACTGTCGGAGAGTTGGTAATAAAGAATGCCTGCCGCAAGCAGCACGAAGACAACGACCGCAATCGCCTTCTTCTGGGTGTCGGGAGTCATCTTCATCGCTGATCACCCCCTTGTTTGTCTTGGGGCGGTGCTGGTGCAATCCCGTTCGTCGCACCATTTGCGGGACGCAGATACGTCGTCAATGCTAGGCGCAGACCGACGGTGCCGCTCTGCTGGCCGGTCAGGGTAACTCCCCGAATCAGGAAGAACATCTTGTCGCGTTCAAGCGAGTTGATGAACAGGACAAGCGGACGGTAGTCCCCATTCAGGCTGGCGTCCATGCGTATCTCAGTGAGCGCGCCGGGGCTGCCGATCAGGACCGGAGAGGGGGCGTACTGCGCCCGCGTCAGCTTAACGCCGCGCTCTTTCGTCAACGCACCCAGTTCTGCAAGAACCTCGGAGTAGGAGGTTGGCAGGCGAGTTTCGTAGAAGCTGTCCGCGTCCCTGGTGGCTGCGGTCAGCTTCTGATCGAGACCTTCAAGCGGCTTGGTCGCGATCTCAGCAGCCTTGAGCTGGACGGTCTGCTGCTCGAGTGCCGCGGGATTCTGACTGCTGGCAGTGCTCGACGTCAAGGCAATCTGCACGAGAAGATAAAGACAGATGAGCGCAAGCAGAGCGATGCCGGCGTAGTACAGATTGAGGCGCGTCAAATACACGCGACCCCGCTCCACTGCGCCGCGGACGTTCTCGTTCAACCCGGCTTTGCCTGTCATGGTAGCCATCAGCGCTGCACTCCTGAAGCTTTTCCAACCAGGCTCGATGTTGCACGTCTGGGATGCGTGCCGGAGGGCGAGGCAGAAGATGTCGAAGGCTTGGCGGCTGGTTGGTGATCTGTCCTGGATTCGGAGCTGTTGATCGTTTCGGGCAGAGGGTTGTAGCCGCTGAAGATCTCGAACTCCACGCCTCCTGCAGTCGGGACTCCACCGCGTGCGGCTGTTGCTTCCTGCGTCTGAGCGGACTCGCCCGCGATGCGCGGGGCAATGAAGCGTTGTGACTTTTCCAGATTCCTTACTAATTCCACTGCTCGGTCCCGCTCCCCGCTGACTCGGAGTCGTATGGTAACGTCGCCGGATTTCGTCGTCGCGGGTTCGATACTGGTTACCTGAACCCCGGCCGGAAGAACACGCTCCAGGTCCATCATGACGGCAGTCCAGCTGAAGCTCTTCTTGGCGAATACATCATTCAGAAAGCGGCTTCGCTCGAGCACGGCCATATTCTGAGGCTGCCGCATACGGGCTTCGTTTCGCTGGCGAATCTGCTGGAAACTTTCAGTTCTGGCCTTTAGCGCGTTCATTTGCGCCTGTGCCTCTCGGGCTTTCGCGTCAAGAACGTGAAGGGCGACGCCCAGCAACACAGCAAGTGCAGCGAGGCCAAGCAGGGTCAGACGTAGCTTTGCGTAGAGAGGACGCAGCTCGATGAAGGGGCGACTTGCGAGATTTACAGATATCTTCATCAGTGCCTCAAAGCTCCTGAGACCCCGGCAAGCAGGCCTCGAGAGATGGAGGCTGTCGCAGTACCCGCGGCCAGTGCGTCTGGACCGACAAGCTCTCTCACATCCATCAGCGCCGAGTCACGTTCTGTCAGAATCGAACGCAGCGCCTCAGCCGTCAGATTTCCGGCAGAATAAAGCATGTCCGGAGCCGTCCC
The DNA here is from genome assembly GCA_035760765.1 of Edaphobacter sp. Classification (GTDB taxonomy): domain Bacteria; phylum Acidobacteriota; class Terriglobia; order Terriglobales; family Acidobacteriaceae; genus Edaphobacter. The sequence goes on from DASTSJ010000197.1 coordinate 1,887, forward strand.
GAGCATGTCCTCAAAGTATGCAGCGGCTACGCTGATTGCCTGAACGATCTCTTGGGCAGCCATCGCGGATTCGACGGACGCGAGTGCGCTCGCCTGGATGGAGGCCTCGGCGGCGATGCGGGCGTCTGCGGAGTCGAGCGGAGAAAGAGGCTGAGCACCTTCTTCTGGATGCTCGACAGGAAGATCGTCTGCAAGCTCAAGGAAGCGATGCAGGAGCAGAACCCCTCCCTGAACAATAGCCGTGGTGACGGCTCCGTAGTCTGTATTGACGAGCAAAACGGGACTTAGAGCCTCATCGACACAGGAAAGCGCTGCCAGAGTGCTGGGCAGTACCGCTCCTGCGGTATATCCGGCTGCAGCGACGGCACCCTCATATTCAGCTAGAACTTCATGCGGCATCGCAACTGCGAGCACACGAACTGCGTTCTTGTCGCTCGACATAATCTGATAGCTAAGGGCAGCGTGCTCGCTGTCGAAGGGGAGTAACTTCTTCAAACGGAAGCGGATCACAGCGAGGGCTTCTGCGGGCTTCGACGAGAGTGCGTCGAAGTCCAGCAACAGGACTCGCACGGTCGCATCAGGAACGATGAGCGTGATGGATCTACCGCGATCTCCGGTGCGGCCGCTGGCGGAATCGAGCGCAGAGCGGAGCGCAGCAACCACCTGAGGACGGTCCACCAGATTCCCGGCGTGCAGACTGGGCACCAAGATGCCGGGCTCCAGGAGATGCGCTGCTGTTGCCGTCAGTACTCCAGCCGCGTCTTCGGCGCGGGCAGCGACCACGCCTTCGGGGCGAAGCTCCGCCGCGAGCCTTGGCCGCGTTCCCAGATTTCTCGGAAAGATCTCCATCCCGTCTCAGCTTACCCTTTTTCTTCATTCTGATGGGGCGAGACGCAAGACTAACGCCCGGACTCAATGAAGGTCACCTTATTGATCTCTTTCAGGGTGGTGATCCCAGCCCGGACACGCTCGAGCGCAGAGTCGCGAAGGAACGCCATTCCCTTTTCTCGGGCCTTTTTGCGTATCTCGCTTCCAGGCTTCTTGGCGAGCAGCATCTCGCGAATCTCGTCATCGAGCTCAAGCAGTTCGTGAATTGCAGACCGTCCGCGGTAGCCGG
>DASTSJ010000198.1:0-4080 GCA_035760765.1 Edaphobacter sp.
CGGGCTACCCGGTCAATTGGGATGCGGTTCAGTGAGTGAACAAGGGGAGCATTGCAGCCATGACCGTAGAGAAACGCGCAGCGGAAGGTTCGCTTGCGTCGTCTACGGGCGCGACTGCCATCTCCCCAGTTCCGACACCGAGTGTGGAGCCTACTTTCGCGCCCGGAAAGCGGGCTCCCCTCGGAGTCTCTCCTCGTACGAACTATTCACGGGTGAATACCGGTCTCCCTCCTCAAGTCGATGCAGGAGCCGAGGCCCAGAAGTCGATACCCCCTCGTGGGGCTGAAATGCTACCGAAGCGAGCTTCCATCGTGGGAGGAGAGAGTCTCATGGGAAAGATGGCAGGGCGTCCGATGCTCCAGGATTTGGTCAAGTCGGCAATCGCGAATTCTGCGGGCCGCGCTCGTATCACTGAGGAGGCGCGCCTGCAGGCCATGAAACTGGCGGAGGAGAAGTGCTCCGGTTGCGGTGAGCCTATGGATGAGTGCTCGTGCAAGTCGCACTCGAAGAAGGCCTCGGCCTCTACGGAGAATACCCCCGATCAGGTGGAGAAGCTTGCAAGCGTTCTTGATTTCTTGGCGGAAGAGTTGAGCAAGGAAGCCGAGGGTCACCGCCTCGGCGGTCCATACGAGCTCACGGAGAAAACCCAGGGCAATCCGCCAGGCGTGCTGGAGGCCACCAGCTCGAAGTCCCTTCCGGATCACAAGGGGCAGGGTGTTCACACCGTTCCCATGAATCCTGGGACCCAGAAGGGTCTTCCCAAGGAGCATGGTGCGACGATGATGGAGAACACTCTTAACGAGGCCCCCCAACTCCACAAGGAACAGATCCAGACCAATTACGGGAAGAAGACTGCGTCGGTCATCGACCTCGTGCGGCAGAAGCTGGCGGCTAGCAAGGCTGCGGCCGACGAGCACGAGAAGAAGGAGACCGAGGGTCTTAGTGAGGTGAAGAAGGGTCTCGAGAAGGCGGAGAAGGCGCACGAGTCGGAGCCTGAGAACAAGAAGGCCTCGATCGCAAACCTGGTTGACTATATGGCGACTCGCGTCAAGCAAGCGGAAGATGCCATCAACCCCGCCCAGATCTCTGCGGGTGCAGCTGTTCCCCCTGAGACGAGTGAGGCAGGTGAGTCGCAGGCTCCCCCGGTTGGTGGGTCGCCCCAGGGTCCGACCGGCCTTGTGGGATCTTCCGACTCGGCTCGTTCGTATACGAAGGGTCAGGCTTACAAGAATCGTAAGGAGGACCTCCGTCAGTACTTTGCGGAGCCCGCCCTCTCGTCGGCGCACGACAGCACTTTGCAGGTCGCGTTCGACCACACCTCGGAGGCCGGTCCCAAGATCGCCTCGGCCAGCGTTAAGACTGCGGCGGCCAAAGTCATTCTCTCTCGACTCGTGGAGTCGATGGAGGATCGCAAGGACGCCACGAACACCACTTCGGTGTGAAGGAGCGTACGATGAATAAACTCAGCAACGCGCAGATTGCGGAGGTACTCACCGACGCTTCTGCCACCCTGCGTCATCAGCAGGTTCAGATTCAGGACTTGCAGGAGAAGCTGGCTGCACGGGAGCGTCGCGATCGTGCAGAGAAGCTTGCGTCCGAGATGCATCGAAAAGGCCTCGAGCTCGATGTAGCTCAAGAGGCTTTGGTCGATCGTCTGGAGAAGACGGCGGAAGCTGGAAAGCTCGATGCCGTCGAGCATGCAGTGGATCTCGTCGGGCCGGATATGGGGGCGAAACTCGCGCAAATTATCACGAACGACACGACGCCGGGGAGTTCCTCGGGAGGGTCGGATCTGGAGCGGTTCCTAGTCGGCAGCGTGGGCTAAACCGCTCCGACCAACGATTCTAAGAGGAGATAGAAGAACATGTCGACTGTGCAGAAGATCAACTTCACCAACGTCTCGGATATCCTGCCTGTGCAGCGGCGCGATTTCCCCCTTGCGGATACCACGCTGGCCGACCCGCTCAACTCCGTCGCTCTGGTCGACGGGGAGTGGATGACCCTTAATTCTAGCTACCAGATTCTCCGCGCGTCGACGATTGGTAGCGCGGGTAACCTCGCCACGGTCCGCAGCTTCCCGCTCTGGGCTGAGCGCGGTCGTACGGACGTCACGGCGATGTCGGGCCGTAAGATGCCGGTCCTCTTCCGTGGGGACTACGAGTTCGATACGCGTATTTTCGATGCTTCGGTGGCACTCGGTTCGGGTGCGGCCATCACGACGGTTTTGCAGCCGCTTAAGGTGGCGACCATCACCATCGGCTCTCGTAACTACACGGGTCTCGTTGGGCATGGTGGCTCGGCGGATACGAACCCCGTTGTGGGCTATGTCACCCGCCTGCCGGCGAACAATGGTGGGCAGCTCCGGTTCATCTCGGGCTATCGCCAGTAACCGGAACGGTAGGAAGGAGAAAGGTAAAAACTATGAGCGTTCCGGCACGACAGATGAACGAGCTCTTCACTGCGAAGCTCGGTTCTTCGGAAGGCAAAGAGAAGATTGCGGACTACGGTGGGTCGTACATCCGTGATCGCTTGCGTGAGGTATCTTACGTCCGTAAGGTCATCCCCACCGAGCAGGTGACGCGCGCGGATTGTCAGCGCAGCGTGAACACCGACACCCTGGTGAAGATCGTGGACATCGAGCCGCAAAGCCGCGCGCTCACGATCAGCTTTCGGGGGCAGCCTACTGCTCGCTTTATTCGCGGGCCGAAGGCTGAAATCGGTTTCTTCACCGTCTCCTCGGAAATCTTCCAAAAGACCGAACAGGAGCTTCTCGCCTACGAGATGCCCATTACGAAGATCATCGAGGAAAACTCGGTGAAGGACATTCAGGAGATCGAGGACCGCGAGTTCACGATCCACATTGAGGCGGCCTGCCAAGCTCTCCAGCTTCAGGCCAACGGTGGTGTGGCTACGCAGCTCAGCGCCTCGCAGCTCCAGGGTGCTGGTGTTGTGGAGTTCTCGATTCGGAAGGGCGAGCTTGCTCGTACTGCTCCGACGAACGATGCGACGGTGCGCCCTGTTCAGCGCCCGGACATCGTCAACCTCTTCAAGCTCTTGGACGGGAACCGCCTTCGCTCTGAGCGTCTCCTGATGACGGAAGTCGATTGGGACGACATCCTCCAGTGGACGGTCGAGGACTTCGGCGATCGTCTCCAGAGCGAGACGGCGGTCGACGGGTACAAGTACAACACTCTCTTCGGGAAGTCGTACATTCGTACCATCAAGACGGATATTCTCCGCCCGGGGAACATCTACGTCTTCACGAAGCCGGAGTTCTTCGGGAAGTTCTACGTCCTGAACAACACGAAGTTCTATATCGACAAGATCGCGAACGTGATCACCTTCCAGGCATGGGAGGATATCGGTATGGGCATCCTCAACATTGCGGCGGTCCGCAAGCTCGAGCTCTACTCGGCCGATGCGAACCCTGCGACGAATGCGGACTCGCTCCTGGCGAACTTCATCCCTGTGGCGGAGGACGCTCTCGGGGCTCCGAACAACCGCGTGGATGCGGGTCTCAAGTTCCCGAACGTCGTCCAGTACTGATCCATGCCGTAAGGCAGGCGGAAGGGGCAACCAGAGGACTGGCTGCCCCTTCTTCTTTTTTCCGGGCTACACTCGGAGATAGGGAAAATGGCAACCTACTACAACGTGCATAACGTCGCACGAGGACGCGGTAATCGAATTTCACGCGCTGGCCTTCCGACCCATCGTGGGATGAAGCAGTACATAGGGAAGGCGCAGGCACGTTTGGTTCGTTCGCGACCTGTTCTTCTTACTGAGGCTGAGCTCCTTCGTGATCTGGAAGATCTCCGCGCTCGTGCCGCACTTCATTTGATCGAGGTGCGTACGACAGATGGGCGATTGGTGGACCTTTCCACGCTCACTCCGGGGGAGGTTGCTCCGTCCCCTAAACTCCCGCACCCACTGCTCGATTCTGTGGCCAATGACATTCAGGGAGTAGGTGAGAAGATGGAACCTCAACTCGGCGATGACGGCAGCCTTCCACACATTCTGTCACCTGGCGAGAAGCCGGAGCTGCTCAAGACGAAGGAAGTTGAAGAGCCCCTGGCACCTCCG
>DASTSJ010000199.1:0-3729 GCA_035760765.1 Edaphobacter sp.
TTCAGGGTGAACGCGATCCGCTCCTGAGTCTTCTTCTCTCCGCACAACGAAAGAAACGCCTCGCGCTCCAGATCGAGAAGATACCGCTCGCTTATCAGTGTTCCCGGATTGACGCGTCCGCCCGACATGACATGTGCGACCCTCTCAGCTACCTTGGCATCGTGATCAGAGATGTACTGCCCCTCGCGCATCGTCCACACCGCCAGCTTGAGCGTGGCAAAGACTGATTCGCCTGGAGCAGGAATATCGGTACGCGGCACAGATGCTGTATAGCCCGCATCTGCCAGAGCCCGCGCCCGCATCTTTGCATCCGTCACCAGGCGGTCACGATTCATGGTGATCTCGTCACTCGAACGCAGAAAGTTGAGCGACCGAGCCTCTTCCGCAGAGGACGAGACCGTCGCCTTTGCAATCGTCTCGAAGTTCTTCTTGACCGCCTCGAAGATCTCCACAGATTCTCCGCGTGCATCGCGGCGAATGCTCGTTCCAGCCTCGATGGAGCGGAGCAGCATCTCCTTGCATCCGCCCCCACCGGGGATCAGGCCAACGCCGGTCTCTACTAGCCCCACGTAGGATTCCGCATGAGGCTGCCGCGCCGCCGCGTGCAGGCACATCTCCACCCCACCGCCGAGGCACATGCCGTAGGGAGCGACGACAACAGGGCGGGGGCAGAGCTTGATCGCCTGCGTCATCTTCTGGAACGCCCGAATCGCCATCTCAACCTCATCCCACTCCTCATCCTGGATCGTCAGTAGCAGCTGCATCAGGTTTGCGCCTACCGAGAAGTTGGTCGAGTCGCCCGTGATGACGAAGGCCTCAAAGCTAGAGACCGCGTCGCCTTCAGGCTTCAGCGTATTCGTAATGAAGGAGACGATATCGCCGCCAAGTGCGTTCATCTTCGAGTGAAGCTCAATCGCTGCCACACCGTCGCCAAGATCAACCAAAGACGCACCCGGATTTTTCCGGACGACGCCATTCGACTTCTTGAACCTCGCGATCGATGCTGTTCCTTCCGGCGCAGGCACAGGTTGATAGCTCTGGGTAAACGGATCGAAGTAGCGGCGTCCGCTTGGCACAGAAGGATCGTCCCTGTACCAGCTTGGGTTCGGCTCATTGTTCCTCTGGGCCCAGTCGAGCAGTCTCTCGACGTTCGCCGAAACCTGTTCCCCACGCATGCGCATCTTCTCTGTTGTCACGCGAACGCCCACGGCATCGAAGAGTTCGAACGGGCCAAGCTCCCAGTTGTAGCCAGTCCGCATCGCGGTATCGACTTCCACGATGCTGGCCGCTGGCTGTGAGGAGTCGCTGGACACGCGATTCGCCGCGTAGGTAAACAACTCTGTCAGCATCGGCCAGTAAAAGCGCGCTGTCCTATCGCGTTCGACATCGCCGTGGAGAAGCTGCGCTACACAAGCGGCCGTCGACTCAACGTTCTTCGCCATGTCGAGCGACGGGAACCTGGGACGCTCCGCGGGGCGATAGTCCAGCGTCCTCCAGTCGAGAACCTTGCGCATCTCACGGCCTTCAGAGTCCTTGCCCTCCCGCTTGTAGAATCCCTGCCCTGTCTTGTCGCCCAGCCATCTGCGCTCGAGCATCGTATCGAGGAAGGCTGGCAGCTTCACATCGGAGCGCTCGTCCGAGACTACGGATGCTTTCGCTTCGAAGTTGCGGGCCACATGAACCAGCACGTCGATGCCGACCATATCGCCTAGACGAAAGGTGCCGGTCTTGGGCCATCCGATTGCCGAGCCTGTCAGAGCATCCACTTCTTCGATGCTCAGCCCCTGTTGCTGCATCAGGCGCACTGCATTGCCGATCGTGAAGGTACCGATGCGATTGGCAATAAAGTTCTGCGTGTCCCGGGAGACTACGATGGACTTGCCCAGCCTTCGATCACAAAACCTCGAGATCAACCCGACAGCATCCTTAGTGGTCTCGGGAATCGGAATCAACTCCAGAAGGCGCATATAGCGAGGAGGATTGAAGAAGTGCGTACCAAAGAAGAGCCCCTTCGCCTCTGCCGGGAGGACGTCGGCCAGCTCGCGAATCTGTAAACCACTGGTATTGGTTGTGAGGATCGCATCGGGTCTGCGATGCTTCAACACCCTCCCATACAGATCATGCTTGATAGAAAGATCCTCCGCGACTGCTTCAATAATCCAGTCGCATTCGGCCAATACCTGCATGTCATCTTCGAAGTTTCCCGGCGCAATCAGACGCGCGGCATCGAGCGCGTAAAAGGCTGCAGGCTTTGTCTTACGAAGAGCCTCGATAGCCGCAATGGCAAACCTGCTTCGCTCCTCGCGACGAGCATCCGCACTTACGTCAGGGGGAACGATATCGAGCAGCAGGACAGGCAGGCCCGCATTCGCCAGATGCGCTGCGATTCGCGAGCCCATCGTTCCAGCGCCAAGCACAGCGGCTTTGCGGATCATGCGAAGAGGCGCGGGAGAACTCGCCATACCTGGAATCTCCTTGTACAGAGAGGGCCCGTACGGGGAGGAGCATACTGAATGCGTATTCAGCGGTCAAGGATTGCGTGTGAATTCTGTATGATTCCGCACACCAAGCGGTAGTTCGCGCCGGGCATTTGCACAAGCTTGAGCAAACAGACGATGCTGTTCAGATGAATCTGTTTTCTCGAAGAGATTTCGTTCAGCTCATGGCCGGCGCTGCTGTCGCTGCGAGGCAGCGTCTTCTGCTGGCTGCACCTCTGACCGGCGCGTACTCTCTGGTCGAATCAATAGATCGTGCCCGCATTCTCAGCGCGGCAAATCGCTATCTCTCCGAGAAACCGGTCACCGTCACGGCCACACATTCTGATCGCAGCTCTGGCGGCCCGCACGACTTCTACTCCGAAGGCGACTACTGGTGGCCCGATCCAAAGAATCCCGGTGGCCCTTACATTCGCAGGGACGGCTTCAGTAATCCGGAAAACTTCAACACACATCGCGAGGCGATGATCCGGCTCAGCCTGATCGTCCCGGCTTTGACTGCCGCGTGGCTTATCACGCGGCAGAAGAAGTACTCCGATCATGCGGGCCGCCATCTCGATGCCTGGTTCGTCGACGCACAAACGAAGATGAACCCCAACCTGCAGTACGCGCAGGCTATCTTCGGGGTCAGCAAAGGCCGTGGCATCGGCATCATCGACACCTTGCACCTGGTTGAGGTCGCACGCGCCGCCACGCTGCTCGATCGTGGATCTGCCCTCAAGAATGGTGCCGAAATCCGGCACTGGTTTGCGGACTACCTTGAGTGGATGCGCACATCGAAAAACGGACAGGACGAACGCGACGCGAAAAACAACCACGGTGCCTGCTGGGTCCTGCAGGCCGGCGAGTTTGCCCGCTTCACGGCGAATGTCGAGGCAATGGAGTGGTGCCGCGACCGCTTTCGCACAACCCTGGTGCCCCAACAGATCGCTCCCGACGGAAGCCTGCCGCTTGAACTGGCGCGCACCAAGCCGTATAGCTATTCCCTCTTCGACATGGACGTACTCTGCGGCATCGCGCAGAGCCTCTCGACCTCGAAGGCGAATCTGTGGGCTTTCGAAACGTCGGACGGCCGCGGGCTCAAATCGATGATGGATTTCATGGTCCCGTACATCGCGGATAAATCGAAGTGGCCGTATGCTCACGACGTAGAGCACTGGGACGATTTCCCCGTTCGAAACCCCGCGTTGATCTTCGCGGGCATCGCCTATGACAAACCCGAGTACGTCACCGT
>DASTSJ010000200.1:0-17187 GCA_035760765.1 Edaphobacter sp.
TAAGCACGCTCGCCGGACGCGTCTTCGATGCCCTTATCCGAGCAGGAATCGCATGCGCCAGCTTCGCCCTGGCTCGTCTGCTCACCAACAATCGCTGGTCGCTGGCGGCGTTCGGTGCTGTCATCCTGTGGCTGACGGGGATCTACTATCCGGCCTATAACTTCCCGGTCTATCCGGCGATGCTTGCCTCGCTCATCAGCTGCCTCTTCTTTGCAGCGTGGCTAAGGCGTACGACTGATCGGGGCTCACTGTTTTTCGCAGGACTTTTCGTAAGCCTGACGACCATCTTTCGTCATGACTCCGGCTTCTACATCTGCGTAGCCGAGCTGGTGATGCTCACCTGGATCAGCCGCGTGCGTCTGCCCGGGGAGCCCATGAGCGATCTGCTGGCAAACTACGGCCGACGGCTGGCGCTATACATGGCCGGTGTTGTGCTGATCGCAGGGCCGGTCTATCTCATCGTTGTCCTGCGCGCGGGGTTCAGCAACGTCTTCTACGACCTCTTCTACGTCCCGGCAAAGGTGTATCCGAAGGTCCGGAGCATGCCCTTCATCACCCAGGACATGCTGCAGCAGCTCCATCATCCGCTCTCCTGGGATGGCCGGATTGCTGTAGAGTCTCTCATCGTTCTGCTCCCCATCTTCACCATGGTTGCCACCGCTCTGGCCCTCGCCACCTCGCGCAGGACGCGCATCTTCGCGGAGAACTGGCAGCGCCAGACGTTCGCCCTTCTCTTCCTGCTGGCATCGCTCTTCTTCCTCAAGGGACTTATCCGCGTCGGTCCAGTCCAGCTCATTCAGAGCATCCTGGTTTGCCTGACCGTACTCGGTATCCTGTTCGGACACCGCCGCCAGCTCGACCGTTCCTCTACCGTCTGCCTGTACGCGACCGCTGCCTTTCTTGCCATCTGTTCAGCCGCAACCCTCTCGCATGTACTGACGTTCGCACGGGCAAACCTGCACGACGTACTTCACCCGCAGGCAGCAGACTCCTTTTACCAGCGCTGCCACGTTCCTGCTGGCCTGAGCCGTGCGCGCTGCATGCTGATCGAGCCGGATGTGCTCAATGCCACGCTCGAGATCGAACGGCAAAGCACGCAGGACCAGCCCATCTACGTGGGCGACGGAAGGCACGATCGCATCTTCTGGAACGATGTGCGACTCTACTTTCTCTCAGGCCGCGGCTCGGTGACACGTTGGTACGATCTCCACCCCGGCGTCCAAACAACATTGCCTATTCAGGAAGAGATGATCGCGGATATCCGCCGCGAGGATCCGCCCGTGATCGCCATCAACACAACATGGGACGACACCGTCGAGCCGAACGACAGCCGCTTCTCGAGCGGAGTCACCGTGCTCGATGACTACATCCGCGCGCACTACACTCCGGCCTCGCACTACGGCCAGATCACGATCCTGACCCCGTCGCAATAAACGCCGTCATTCTGAGCAACGCGAAGAATCCCTGTATTTTGCCTGTGGCATCCACACAGCTCCAGGCAAAATACAGGGATCCTTCACTTCGTTCAGGATGACAATTGCTCGCTAAATCAGGATTACGCAGCAGGCTCCGTATGCTCGAAGTAGAGATACTTCCTCCACGCCGCATCGGCGCTCCCGATCATCCGCATGATGTGCCGAGAGGTATGCAGGCTGAACGGGCGAGGTTCGCGCTTCAAGCGCATATCCGTCAGCTCATGCAACATCTGATTGCCCTTCTTGCGATTGCACGCGTGGCAACACGCTACCAGGTTCTCCCAGGTGGAGAGGCCCCCACGCGAGCGCGGAATCACGTGGTCCAGCGTAAGCTCCGCCGCGGTCAGCACTGTGTCGCAGTACTGGCAGCTGTTGCGATCGCGCAGCAGAATATTCTTCCTCGAAAGAGCCCTGGTCTGGTGCGGAATCCTTCTGTACTCCAGCAGGCGAATGACGCTGGGCATGGGTACATTCACCTTTGCCGCATGCAGCATCTGCCCCTGCTCTTCTTCCGTGCGCGCCACGCCCTTCAGCACCAGCACTAGGGCGCGGCGGGCCCCGCAGATGTTGATCGGCTCGTACGAGGCGTTCAACACCAGCACCGGAGTCTGCATGGCGGGCTGGCGAAAGACGCCCGCTCGAACCTCAGTCATTGTGGTCACACGCGGAAGCTCATGCGAATGTCCCGCGTGCCGCTTCCCGCTGTGTCCCTGCTTGCGTTGCTTGCCCGATTGCATCGTTCTGCCCTCCGGTCGTACACGATCTAAACACCAAACTCTCGCCAGAATGCTTACCTGGCCGCCAGCTCCACCTCGCCTCGCAAACTCGCACCCGACGGTGCACCCCACAGCGCGACCGTCTCCTTCTGCGCGCGTGCCACCGTCGCCACCCATACCTTCGTCGCTCCCGCCTGCCGCAGCACGCGGGCACACTCCCGCGCCGTCGCTCCGGTCGTGTAGATGTCATCAACCAGCAGGACCTCATGCCCACTCACGGCCTGCGGATCGCGCACAACGAACGCACCGCGCAGGTTTCGTCGCCGTTCACGCGGGCTCAGGCCAAACTGGCTGTCGGTGGGTCGCGTCCGCATCATCGCCGCGTGCTGCACCTCCAACGGCCAGCCCTCTGCTCGAACGCTTCGCACCGCCTCATCGGCCAGAAGCACTGACTGGTTATATCCACGCTGGCGCTGCTTTCGTGGATGCAGCGGGACCGCAATCACCGTCACATCGCGCCCCATCCCCTGCTGGGCCATCGTCTTCATCACCTTGGCCAGCAGCAGCCCCAGGGGCCGGGCGATTGCCTCGGCACGCTCATACTTCAGCAGTCGTATGGCATCGCGCATGCCTTCCGTATAGACGCCCCAGGCTGCGGCCCGCTCAAACTCCGGTGGAGTCATCCTGCAGGGCGAGCAGAACGCGCCCTCGCCGCCTGCCTGCAGGCGGAAGCGAACGCCGTCAAGGTCGAGAGCCTCGCAGCAGCGGGCACACAGCTCCGAGCTCTGCTCGCGCAGCGCATCGATACATATTTCGCATAAAGGAGAATGCCCAGCGCTCGTCAGCGGTCCCCCACAGACCCTGCAATCGGCTGGAAAGAAAGTTGCAACAAGATCGTTGAAGACAGCCCGGACTATTTGCGCCGGACTCTTCAGCACGCGGGACACAGCGCGCCACTCCTCCACCCCGCCCGGCGGTCCTCCTGGCGGAGCTCCCTGAATAGTCCCGAGCGAATTGTCGATCCAGCGTTGGCTGAAGACGCACCCCACTCGCAGCAACGAAAATCGTGCCGATGCCCGCAGTATAGCCCCGTTCCGCCGGCCCCCGTCAAGATTCACGCACCACGGCAGGTGCAAGCTGTGCTACACCTGAGAGATGCTCCGTGCCCTCACCTGGTGCGCCAAGTGCCTGTTTCTGTATCTGCTGGTCACCATGCTGGCCATCAAATTCGCCTGGGTCTTTGTCCTTCCCGTGTGGGCTATTGCGACGAAGATGCACTGGACCACGCTGAACCGTTTTGTCTATCTGCTCAATTACTTCCTGCCCATCTTCGCCGCCTCCGGGTTCCTGCTGGGACTGGTCCCCTTCAGCCGCTTGAACAAAGCGCTGCTTGAGCTTGCACCCGGACTCGCCCGCTATATGGAACCGGACCGCGTCCCCCCGATCCTTCTGGCATGGCTGCCGGTCAGCTTCGCCTTCCTGGTACGTTTTTTTACCTGGCAGTCACGCAACGCCAGCGTACTGGGAGGTAACAATACGGCCGGCAGAATCTCCCGTTTCTTTGGCACGCTCAACAGCCAAACACCCGCGCTGCTCGACAGCCGCTGGGCTCAGGATCGCTTTCTCTTTACGGGCCCCATGCTGTTCCTGATGGCATGCGCCCTGGCAGCACTTCTGCGCTATGCAATCTTCGGTCGGCCCGCACCAGCTGTGCCCTACGCCGAATTGAACTCGCCCCTATAGACAACAACAGACGTTCTTCTTCCGTCCTATCCCGAGGTCCCGCTGGTACACTCAACCAGCCGCAGAGCCATGCCTCGCGGAGAGGGCCCTTATCTTATGGCGACCACAACCACCAAGCCCGGATTTCAATCGTTCGTTCCCGCCACCGAGTCGCGCCCTGAGTTCACCGTGCGCGCCCTGCTCCTCGGCGCCGTCTTCGGCATCCTCTTCGGAGCCGTAACCGTCTACGTCGGCTTGCGCGCTGGCCTGACCGTCGCGGCGTCCATTCCGATCTCGGTCCTGTCGATCTCGATCCTGCGCGCATTCGGTCGTGCCTCCATCCTCGAGAACAACATCGTCCAAAGCACTGGAAATGCTGGCCAGTCCATCGCCTCCGGAGTGATCTTCACCCTCCCGGCCCTCATCTTCCTGGGCTTCGATCTGGAGTCCTCCCGCATCTTCGCTTTGGCGCTCTTCGGGGGCTGGCTCGGCGTCCTTTTCATGATCCCGCTTCGGCGGCAGCTGATTGTGCAGGAGCACGGGACTCTTCCCTATCCTGAAGGCACCGCCTGCGCCGACGTACTGATGGCAGGCGAGCGCGGCGGAAGCTTCGCCAGTCGAGTCTTCCTCGGCCTCGGCCTGGGCGGCATCTACACCCTCTTCCAGAACGAAAATCTATTCAGCCTCTTCCCCTCCACTCCTAACTACTCCTTCAACCTGGGCGAGCAGCATCTGCTCAAGGGAGGAGCCATTCGCGCCGACGTCACCCCGGAGTATCTCGGCGTCGGCTACATCATCGGCATGCGCGTCGCCGCCGTCATGCTGGCCGGAGGAGTCTTCTCCTGGCTCGTCTTGATGCCTGCCATCTACTTCTTCGGCTCGCATCTCTCGACGCCGCTCTACCCCGGCACCACGCTCATTCGCGACATGAGTCCCTCAGATCTTTGGATCACCTACGTCCGTCCTATGGGCGCAGGGGCCGTCGCCTGCAGCGGGCTCATCACACTCCTGCGAACCGCCCCGACCATCCTCGCCGCTCTAACCGAAGGCCTCAAATCGATCGGCAAGAACAAGAGAGCCACAGATCCGGGTGCCCCAGGTTCCACGACGAAGTTGGCTAACCTGGGAAGCAGCGCCACAACGGCCTCTGGACAGCCACCGCGCACCGAGCATGACCTGCCCTGGTCGGTCGTCATCGGCGGCTCTGTCCTGCTGGTCGTCCTCCTTTGGGTCTTTCTCGAGTTCAAACCCGTCCCCGGCGCCCAGGTCGGCGCCTTAGCCAACCTCGCAGCCTCGCTCCTGGTTGTGGTCTTCGGCTTTCTGTTCGTCACGGTCTCAGCCCGCATCGTCGGCATCGTAGGTTCGTCGGCATCGCCCGTCTCCGGAATGACCATCGCCACCCTGATGGCCACCGCCGCGATCTTCCTGGTCAAAGGCTGGACCGCCCCCGCCTTTGGCGCGCTGGCCATCACGGTTGGAGGCATCGTCTGCATCGCAGCCTCGAACGCCGGCGACACCGCGCAGGACCTGAAGACCGGCTACCTGATCGGAGCCACGCCGTGGAAGCAGCAGCTCGCCATCATGATCGGGGTCATCATCTCCGTGCTCTCCATCGGCACAACCCTGAACGCCATGAACAAGGGCCTCGAGAGCTTTCAGCGCATGCCGCGGCCAATGCCGCTCTCGCTCAGCCACCTTCCCGACGGCGTACAGAACCAGGGCAACTTCACCCGCGATCACATCCTCCTCAACCACACCGATCACTCGGGTGCCCCATCTTCGACGCCGCAATCGGGGTCCCCAGACAGCTCGCTGTCTGGGGTGGAGAAGGGGTCTAAGGTGGGTTTGCAGGATTCCTCTGCAGAGATCACCAAGGCCCGCAGCTACATCCTGCTGAACGCCATCGGTTCCTCCGCCCTCGCCGACGGCAAGTACCTCTATAACCCCGCAACCGGGCAGATCGAGATCCAGTGGACGCAGGGCATCGGCAGCGAGAACGCCGCAGCTCCGCAGGGCCGTCTGATGGCCACGGTCATCAATGGGATCCTCAGCCGAAAGCTCCCTTGGTCGCTGGTGCTCCTGGGGGTCGCGCTCGTCATCATGGTCGAGCTGCTCGGCGTGCGTTCGCTCACACTGGCGGTAGGAGCCTACCTCTCCATCGGGACCACGCTGGCGATATTCGTGGGCGGCGTTATGCGCTGGCTGGTCGATCGCGCCGCAGAAAAGCGATACGAGCGTGAAGCCGCCTCAGAGCTTGAATCCTCGCTGGCCCTATGGCACAGCGACCGGGACGCCTGGCTGGCGCAACACCCTGACTTCAATCCCGCCAATCCTGCACATCTTGAAATGGATACGGGCCTCCCCGCCCGCAGCTTCTGCTGCCGCGATCCAGAGGCCGAGTCCGAAATATCGTCGGGTTCACTCTTCGCCTCCGGGCTGATCGCTGCTGGCGGCATTGTCGGGTTGCTGGGCGTCGGGGCTAAACTCTATGAATCAGCCACGGACCGTACGATTCCGCGGTTCAGCGAGCACAACCCGCTGCATCATGACTGGGTCAGCGTGCTCATGTTCGCGCTGCTTGCCTACTCCCTCTACTACTTCGCGCGCAAACCGCTCGACCAACCCGAATGAGGTATTCCCGTATGAACCGTCTCTATACCGTTGCACTTCTGCTGCTCCTGGCGCCCGCGCCGTTCCTTCGCGCCGACGAGGCCTCGAAGCGCGCCAAGGTAGAAGAGCTGATCCAGATCACCAAGGTGAACCAGATCGCCGAACAGATGACTCAGCAGATGACGACGCGTATGCGGACCATGGCGGCCCAGCAGACCGCCAGCCACACCGTCAGTCCGGCCCAGCAGAAGGCGATCAGCGATTACATCACCCAGCTTGAGACCATTACGCGCAACGCCGTGGCATGGGACAAGATCAAAGCGGACATCGTAGCGGATTACAGCGCAGCCTACACGGAGCCGGAGCTCGACAGCATCCTTGCCTTTTATCACTCCCCTGCGGGCAAGGCCCTGCTCGAAAAGTCTCCCGCGCTGATGACGAAGACCATGCAGACCGTCCAGAGCCAGATGGCCTCGGCCCAGCCGCAGATGCGAGAGGCAAACGCAGAATTTACCCGGAAGATGAAGGAACTTGCCCCGGCACCCGCACCCAGCACTCCAGCCCCTGCTTCCAATCCCGCGCCGGCGGCAAAGCACTAGGTTTCAGCTGAGCTTTTCCCGGCTCAGCTCCTCGTTGCGTCTCTCAATCTCATCGGTTTCGCGTGGCTTCAGATTGCGCAGCGTACTTAGAAGCAGCTGCGGCTGAAACGACTCTACCCTGTGATCCGCGCTCGGGCACTCCGGTCCCCCGGGCGCGCAGATCACGATGACCGGCGTATCGGGCACGGCTGTCTTGAAGAGCTGTGCCAGATCCTCTGCGGGAATGTCTTCCATCTCCCCATCCATCACGATGCCATCCACGTCGGGAAAACGGCGGAGCGTGTCAATCGCTTCCTTGCCGCTATACGCCGTCAGAACATTGAACTTTGCAGTCTCCAAAACCAGCTTTCGGGTGGATATACTTCCCGGAAACTCCCGGTCGATGACAAGGAAACAAGGTCTGGCCATTGGCCTACTATATGTCGTCTATCCCACGTTGCCAAATTTTGCGGAGCGAAAATTTCAAGAGAATGATGGATATTTTCATCAAAGAAAGAAGTCTTCCGGTCCGACCAATTTCCTGCTAGCATGGCTGGCGCCATGAAAACCATCGATACCGCCCGCCGTGAACTTCTGAAGTTCAGCGGCATGGGGCTAGCTGCCGCAGCAGCAGCCGCCGTGCCCGCAGCCGCCCATGCCGCCCCACACTCTGCTGCCGCGTTTCCTGCTGGCAGCATCTTCGACATTCGCACCTACGGTGCCGTAGGAGACGGTAAGACCGTCGACTCCCCTGCTATCAACAAGGCGATTGAGGCTGCGGCAGCAGCCGGCGGTGGCACCGTCTACTTTCCGGCCGGGACCTGGCTCTCCTTCTCGATCCGCCTCAAGAGCCATGTTTCGCTCTTCCTCTCGCAGGGCTGCGTCCTGCTCGCGGCAGACTCCCCCAAGCCCGGCGAAACCACCGGCTACAACGGCGGAACCTACGACGCCGCCGAGCCCAACACCGCCTGGGACGCCTACCAGGACTACGGCCACAATCACTGGAAGAACTCGCTAATCTGGGGCATCGATATCCAGGACGTCTCCATCATCGGCCCCGGCCTGATCTACGGCAAGGGCCTAAGCTTCGGCTCCGGGCCCGGTCGTCCGCCCGGAGCTCCCAAGACAGTCGGCTTTGGCCCGGAGCGCCTTCCCGGAACACCTCCTCCTCCGGTCCGCACCTACCCCGCTCGCGGCAACTATCCCATGTATCAGGCCGAGCAGCCCGGCGTCGGCAACAAGGCCATCGCGCTCAAGAACTGCCGCAACGTGATCTTCCGCGACTTCTCCGTGCTCAAGGGGGGCCACTTCGCGCTACTGTTGACCGGCGTCGATAACCTCACCATCGACAACCTCACCATCGACACTGACCGCGACGGCATGGACATCGACTGCTGCCGCAACGTTCGCGTCTCCAACTGCTATGTCAACTCGCCGTGGGACGACGGGATCTGCCCGAAATCGAGCTACGCTCTCGGCTACGCCCGCGCGACGGAGAACATGACCATCACCAACTGCTACGTCGCAGGCTCCTACGAGCTTGGCACCATGCTGGACGGCACCTTCAAGCGGATGACTACTTCCAGCGAGCACGTGGCCCACAACGGACGCATCAAGTGCGGAACCGAGTCCAACGGCGGCTTCAAGAACATCACCATCTCCAACTGCGTCTTCGATGCCTGTATGGGCCTCGCGCTTGAGAGTGAAGACGGCGCTCTCTGCGAAGATATCGCCATCTCCAATATCACCATGCGCGATGTCGTGAATGCTCCGCTGTTCTTCCGCCTCGGCGCCCGTCTGCGCGGCCCCAAGGAGAGCACGAAGGTCGGCACGCTGCAGCGCGTCGTCGTCGACAACCTGGTCAGCTACAACACCGTCCCCAACATCTCGTCCATCCTCAGCGGAATTCCCGACCATCCGATCCAGGACATCAAGCTCTCCAACATCTACATCCAGCACCGCGGCGGAGGCACGGCCGATGACGCAAAGATCGTTATGCCCGAAAAGGAGGCCGCGTATCCCGATCCCGCCATGTTCGGTCACACGACACCCTCGCAGGGCTTCTTCCTGCGGCACGTCAATCGCATCGAGATGAGCCACGTTGAGATCGCGCCCGCACAGGCCGATCAGCGCCCCAGCTTCTACCTTGAAGACGTCAACCGCGCTGACTTCATCGCCGTTACCGCGCCCACCAGCCCATCGGCCTTCGCACTCCACAAGGTCGAGGACCTTCGCATCGCCCTCAGCCGTGCCGCCAAGGACACGCAGCTGGCCAACGCCGACAACCAGACCGTCTAAGCAGCCGCAGGAGATGATGTGCTTCGCCGCATGACGAAGTACATCATCTCCTGCACGCTTCCAGTGGGCGTGCGATGACTTTCACGCTGCGACGACACCAGCTCAAAGGCCGCTCCCGCAGCCTCCTTCATCTTCGCTTCCCCATAGCGCGTTACATCCAGGCCGCTGCATCGGGGAGGTCCTTCCAGTGCAAACGTCGCCAGGATCAGTGACCCTTCTGGCCGCAGGATGCGCTCAAGCTGCTTGAAGTAGCTCTTCCTCTCTCCCTCATCACCAAGAAAATGAAAGACCGCCCGATCATGGCAGACGTCATACCGGAGCGGCTCCAAATCTGCATGCAGGAAATCCTCAGCCAGCCAATGCACCGCCGAGCCTGCAGAGCCCAGCCGCTGTCGCGCCACATCAAGAGCCCCCCGCGAGATGTCCAGCACAGAGATATCCCGAAAGCCTGACGCCAGAAGATCGTCGACCAGTGTTGAGGCGCCCCCGCCGATATCGAGAATCGCTGCCTCCTTCGATCTTGCACAGCTCTCGATCAGCGCGCGCGATGTCTCCAGATGCGGCCGATACCAGCTCACCTCGGTTGCAGACTTCGTCCCGTAGACACTCTCCCAATGCTGCCTGCGATCCATACCTGCCTCCCCCGAACCCAACGACGGTACTGCACCCATCAGCGCAACCGCGTCTCGGGACGGTTAGGCCAGATTAACGCTTCTAGGGCTCTTGTGACTGTTTGCGATCAAGGTGCTTCCATGTTCGCTATGACGCGCGCCGGACGAATATATTTGTCCTTCGAGCTACCCCATGTTTTCATCGTCTTGCAGACATACAGGAGCCGCCTCATGTCCTATCAGATATCCCGCGCCGGCCAGATTTACGGTCCCTACACCCTCGAGGACCTGCAGCGCTATGTTGCCACCGGCAACATCCTTCTCACCGATCTGGCGAAGTCCGATCAGATGGCCGAGTGGGTTCCGGTCGCGCACATTCTTAACCCTGCGACCGCGCAGCCAGCAGGAACTGGAGCCCCCGCGTACGTCCCGGCGGCGGCACCATACGGCCAGCAGCCTCCCGGCTATGCGGTCTCACCGTACCCCGATCCACCAAACCTGCACTGGGGCATCGTGCTTCTGCTCACGATCTGTACCTGCGGGCTCTTCGGTGTCATCTGGGACTTCGTGCAGGTGCTCTGGATGAAGAGGATCGAGCCCCAGCTCAAGGCCTTTCCGTACTTCCTTGCCTACGGCATTCTTTCGTTCCTCAACGGCGTCTTCTCTGCAGGCTCCATGCACAACGGCCACTACCACGGCTCCGCTCTGGGCGGCCTCACCGGAATCGCCGCGTTCGTCTTCCTTATCCTCTATCGGTTCGCCATGCGCGACTCGCTCGAGCGCCACTTCAACAGCGCTGAACCCATTGGCCTTCGGCTCGGCCCGGTTATGACGTTCTTCTTCGGCGGGATCTACTTCCAGTATCACTTCAACCAGATCAACGCCGCCAAGCAGTCCTTGCGCTATCGCAGCGGGCTCTGATGCACGCGACAACCCTCTCACAAAGGACGCAGCTCGATGGAGCAGTCCCTATGACATCTCTCAACGAAGCCCCATTCTTTTCGCTACAGAAACCAGTGCTGCGATATCGTGGATTCGCTCGCAATCCTGCTGTCGCCATTCTGGCCGTAGTCGTCGCTGCCGCCGTCCTACTGCTCTTCCCGCCCGCGCAATACAGTTTCTATCCGCAGTGCCCCATTCATCAGTATCTCGGCATTCTCTGCCCCGGCTGCGGAAGCACACGCGCGCTCGCCGCGCTTCTGCACGGCCAGCTAAGAGAAGCCCTGCGACTCAATCTACTCACTACCCTGGCAATTCCGCTCGCTTTTCTCTGGAAGCTCGTCTGCCGCAAACCTCTGCGGCTCATTCAGCCAAGACGTTGGGCCGTTTGGATGACGTTTACAGTCATTGCGGCATTCACTGTGATGCGGAATCTTTAGGCCAAACAAAACGGCCCGGCACCAGGCCGGACCGTCTGAAGGAACGCGATTTGGTTACGCCTAAACAGTAGCCGGCTCGCTCGCGGCGGCCGTCTGCGCGGAAGCTGCCTTCACGTCCGCGGAACCGGGTTTGCGGATGTCGATGCCGCCCTTGAAGAAGGCGCCGTCCTCGATCGAGATGCGCGCCGCGATCACGTCGCCGGTGAGCGAGCCCTCGCTGCGAATGTCGACGCGATCGCTCGCCTGGCAGTTGCCCCGCACCTTGCCCAGCACTACAACCTCGCGAGCGACGATGTTGGCAGCGACCTGGCCGTTACGGCCCACGGTCACGCGATTGCCGGGAAGATTGATCGCGCCCTCAACCTTACCGTCGATGTACAGGGACTCGGACCCGGTGACCTCGCCCTTTACGACCAGCGACTTGCCGATCGTCGCCTGCTCACCCGTGCCGGCAGCCGCGCCAGGAGCACCGGCGCTGGGGGTTGCCGCACGCGGAGGCTCATAGCTCGGTGTCGGAGGAGTGGGCCGTGACGGTTCTGGAGTTCCGGGGGCGTTGCTTCCCGGCTGATTCGGTTTCCACATATCTTTGTTATTTCCTTTCCTCACTGCTGGAGATGCCCCTCGCCAGGGCTCCGCTTGAGCGCGCCTCGCATAGGCAAACGCTCCGTTTTCTCGATACTACTCCGCCCACCTTCACGAATTCAGGAACATTTCAAACGTATTCCACAGTTTCTGTACCTTCTTCAACAACCCCTCTCTAGCACGCAGAAGAGCTTTCCTTTCTGTGCGAACTTTCTACCTGCAAACAACCCCTTTTGTTCCATCCCTCGGAAGTTGCATCAAGTTGCATCGTTGCCCGAGCAGCCCTTCAGTAGCATGTCTCCATCGCCTGAAACCGGCTGCGGAGAAATTTCCGTAGACGATCTTCAACCCCGGCCAGCTCTCACCGAAGCAACAGAGCGGGCCCTAAGAACCCTGAGCTTTTACCGCGTGCGAGCCCTCCCCGTCCTTCTGCTGAGCCTGACTTCTCTTCCGCTCTTCGCCGCTGGAACACCGAAGACCCACACCGTCACGTTCGGAGGAACTCGCCGCGTCTCCTACACCCAGCCGGACGCCACACCCGAGGCGCAGCTGGACCTCACCTCCGCCATCAAGGTCCGCCCGCTCATCATCGATGGCCGCCAGCGCGACTGGACGACCGGCAACATCCACGAGATCACTGAACGTACCTTCGCCGTCCGGCGAGCCCTGCGAGTCAACGATGCGCTCGCCACCGATACTTCCCCGCGCTGGATCTGGCAGCCTGGGCCCTGGATCGCAGTGGATCGCGCGACCGGTCACATCACGGCTCTGCACCTTCCTGACTTCGATCCACTCGTGTCGGACGCCGTCTGGTTCCGCGACTACGCTGCCTACTGCGGCACAGCAGCCACGGCCAAAGGTGCCAGCCTCTACGTCATCGTCGCCCAGCTCGGATCGCGCCGCCCCGTCGTGCAGAAGCGAATCGGACCTTGGCCGCAGCCCAATCATCCCACGCCCATATGCTCTCCGGCGCAGTGGAACCGCCTTCCCCTCCGGGTCACTATCCAGCCCACAGGCAGCGAAGCCACCACCTACGATGTCGTCGGAACCTCTTCCATTGTCGAAGACGGCGACAACGACGACTCCAACTGAGTTTCCCGGCCTTCACCGACAGAATTCATACAGGCTGAGCTGCCCGATCTGCTACAAAGAGACACAGCAGCATCGGGCCCGTCTGCAATCGCACACTGTTGATCCTGCTTCCAAACGCCTCGTCTAAAGCTCACGCATGGAGGACTCGCGATGAAGGTTATGCGCCTTGCTGATTCCGGCGCTTCCCACGTTCTCGTGGAAGCAATTCTTTCCGATCCGCAGCCAGCTCCGGGACAGGTGGTCGTCCGCGTCGCCGCTGCCGGAATCACCCCCACCGAGTTGGAGTGGTACCCCACTACTCACGATGCTGCGGGAGCTCCCCGCACCGGTGCAGTTCCCTCTCACGAATTTTCAGGAACCGTCGCCGCACTCGGTGCCGAGGTGCAAGACTTCACCCTCGGTCAGGCCGTCTATGGCATGAACGACTGGTTCGCGCCGGGAGCACTGGCGGAGCTTTGCGTAACCGATGCCTCTTCCATCGCTCCTGCCCCCATGACCATCAATCCCATTCAGGCCGCATCCGTTCCCATCGGTGCGCTCACTGCATGGCAGGGACTCTTCGAGCACGGTCACCTTCATCCAGGCGATCGTGTTCTCATCCACGGAGCCGCGGGCTCGGTCGGCCACTTCGCGGTCCAGATCGCTCATCTGCACGGCGCGCATGTCATCGCAACCGCTTCGCCCGCCAACTTCGGGCTGGTTCGCGAACTTGGAGCCGACGAGGTCATCGACTATCACGTCACGCGTTTTGAAGACGTCGTCACACAGCCCGTCGACATCGTATTCGATACCGTCGGCGGAGATGTTCTCCTGCGCTCTCTTCCGCTGGTCAAGCCCGGGCGCTTCGCCGTCACCATCGCCTCGGACAAGGAAGGGAATGAAGACCCGCGCGTCCAGCACGCCTTCTTCATCGTCAAGCCGAACCAGCGCCAGCTGATGGAGATCGCTGCCCTGATCGACACCGGCAAGCTGCGTACGCTGGTAGACGCCGTCGTGCCTTTCAGCGAGGCGGCAATGGCCTACAACGGAAAGGTTCCTAACCGCGTCGGACACGGTAAGGTCGTTGTTGCCGTCAGTCCTGCGGCGGCTAACTAAGCAGCATGGTCAGGCGTGATGCTGCAGCAGCGGCCTCAACAACGACTCCAGTCCGTTCCACGCAATCTGCACTCCGATACACAGCAGGATGAATGCAATCACGCGCAGAATTCCGTGAGTTGTCGAGGGCGAGATCTTCCCCGCGATCTGCGGCGCATACGCGTAGCAGATGTAGACCAGCACACTCAACAGAATCACAGCCACAAACAGACCTACGCGTGCCAGAACCGTCTCCGCCAGGCTGCTGCTCTCCATGGTGTGCGCACTCAGGGTCAGCATCACGACCAGGCAACCAGGTCCTGCCGTGATCGGAAACATCAGTGGGTAAAACGTCTTCGACTCCCACCTCTCCCGCACGTCGCTGTCCTGTGCCGCCGCCATCTGCGCCCCCGCCGCCTGCCTGGCCTGGTTCGCGTCAGGCTGGTTCAGCACGCCCCAGCCGATGGCTGCGACGACAACGCCGCCTGCCAGTTGCACGATGGGTAGGGATATCCCGAAGAACGAAAGCAGGTAGGAGCCAATCAGCTCGATCACGGCAAAGAAGACCACCATATTGACCGCAATCTGCCTCGCCAGCGACTTGTACACCGTTGCCGGCTGAATCCCCACCAGGCCAAGGAACACCAGTGCCGTGCCCAGAGGATTCACCAGCGGCAGCAGCGCACTAAACCCCAGTGCAAAGTGCCTCCACAACACGCTCACCGCATCTCCTACGGCCAGGCCGTTCATCAAAGCGCTCCCTTGCAAACAATACCTCAACTCAGCGCGCCGGCTGCATGCCCGATTTCCAAAGCTCGTATCATCTCTCCATGGAACTCTTCGACGATCTTCTCCGCCAGGCCGAAACCGCTCACGGCCACCTCTGCGCCGGGCAGATCATCGGCGTTCGACTCGCCATGCTCGGCTGCGAGCGGCTCGGCATCGCGGAGCCCCGCACCACAGACCGCAAGCGCCTCGTCACCTTCGTCGAGATCGACCGCTGCGCCACCGACGCCATCGCGGTCGTCACCGGTTGCAGGCTGGGCAAGCGCGCTCTCAAGTTTCGCGACTGGGGAAAGATGGCCGCGACCTTCGTCGATCTGAATGCCCCACTCGAGATGCATGACGAGACCCCGACCTACAAGGGCATCCGCATCGCCGCGCTTGAATCCTCCAAGCAGCGCGCCCGCGAGCTCTACCCGCACATCGAAAACAAGAACCAGCAGCAGATGCTCGCCTACCGCGAGATGCCGGACGCTAACCTCTTCGCCGAACAGTGGGTGCGCGTGGCGCTCCATCCGCGCGAGATGCCTGGCTACAAATCTTCCCGCATCGCCTGCGCGGTCTGCGGCGAAGGAATCAACTACGACAGAAATCTCACCGATGCAGAAGGGCGCATTCTCTGCCAGTCCTGCGCCTTTCCTGAGACGAGCTACTACCAGCCTCTGAGCTGACGCCTCAGCCGCTCATCTCCCAGCCTCACGTCAGTGTTACGATGAGTTTCACGCTGAAGCGCAGTCGATCCAGACCCGCTCAGTCTCCGGGCCCCAGCACAAAACAGCCAAGAACCTCGCTCCTCATAGACGGTGCGGGGATGCCGTTGCTCTTTACATTCAAGGAGACCCCTCGTGCCCATCCGTAGAACCCTTTTCTCCGCGTTCGTTGCCCTGTTCCTTCTATCTCTCTCCTACTCCGCCTCAGCCGATCCCTACTCGGCCGTCTTCGTCTATGGAGACAGCCTCTCGGACAACGGCAACCTCTATGCCGTCTCCGGATTTCCTCCCGCCCCCTACTACAACGGCCGCTTCTCGAACGGCCCCGTCGCCGTAGAGCAGCTAGCCGCGCAACTCGGCGCGCCGCTGCAAGACTTCGCCTGGGGCGGAGCGACCACAGGAATCGGCAACGGCGGCGACGGGGGGTCACAGACCAGCTTTGGCATCTTCGGCCTGCCGGGCATGCTTACCGAGCTCGCGACCTACCCGGTGCCTCCCGCGCTTGTCCCAAGCTCTCTCTTTGTCGTCTGGGGCGGTGCGAATGACTTCGAGGCTGGTGGCTCCGTCACCAACGCCATCGCGGACATCAACACGATCGTCGCCTACCTGCTGGCCAGCGGAGCAACCCACATCCTCGTCCCCGGGCTGCCCAACCTTGGCCTCACACCCGAGTTCTACGGCGATGCCGCCGCTACTGCCTTCAGCCAGCAGTTCAACCAGGGCCTGCAGTCGACGCTGCCTTCGAGCGTCGTCTACTCCGACGTCTACGGGTTGCTGAACTCCGTCATTCAGAACCCAGGCGCTTACGGACTGACAGACGTCACCACGCCCTGCTTTACCGGCATCTCCGTCTGCTCCAATCCCGACCAGCACCTCTTCTGGGACCAGATTCACCCCACCACCGCAGCGGACGCCATACTTGCCAGCCACTTCCAGTCCGACCTCGCGCCGGTTCCGGAGCCATCGTCCATTCTTCTGCTCGGCAGCGGAATCACCGGACTCGCCGCCTTCATACGCCGCCGCAGAGTAGCCTGAGCATAGATCTGCGTGCCAAAACGTTCGTGGAGCAGCCCAAAAGCGGGGCCCACTCTGAGAGCAGCACCAAATCTGGTACCCCATCTTCGCGAAGCTAATGTGGGTTTCCAGGATGCACCCACCGCCACACCTTCGCAGCAAACGAAACCCCCGGCCTCCAACGAGCCGGGGGTTCGTTTCCTGCAACGGAATCTGCTTAGTGCTTCACAGCAATGGCAGCGATCTCGATCTTCGCTCCGCCGATCAGCCCGGCAACCTTCACCGTAGCGCGAGCGGGCTTCGGGTCCGGAATCTCCTTGATGTAAACCTGATTCATCTGCTTCACGTCGTTCAGGTCGGTCATATACACGGTCACCGAGACCAGGTCCGACATCTTGAAGCCGGCCTTCTCCACAACCCTCTTCACAGCCTCGATCGCGTTATGCGTCTGGACCGTAATATCGGTACTCGTCACATCACCCTTCGCGTCCGGTCCCTGCTGACCGGCAACATAGAGGGTATTGCCAGCAACGACTCCGTCGC
>DASTSJ010000201.1:0-2148 GCA_035760765.1 Edaphobacter sp.
CCTCTCGGTTGCGTTCAACTTCGGTACGTATTTCTTCTCGGATAAGCTGGCGCTCTCGATGTACCGTGCCCAGCCGGTCACCCGCGATCAACTTCCTCGCGTCTACGCGGTCGTGGAGCAGCTTTCCGCCAAGCAGAGTCTTCCCATGCCGAAGATTTATGTCATTCCCAGCGAGAGCCCGAACGCTTTCGCCACCGGCCGAAACCCGCAGCATGCCTCCGTGGCGGTGACTCATGGCATTCTGAACCTGCTCGACGATGAAGAGTTGGAAGGCGTTCTGGCACACGAACTCGGTCACGTACGCAACCGCGACATCTTGACCAGCTCAATCGCAGCCACGCTTGCTGGAGCCATCACGATGCTGGCTCGCATGGGATACTGGGCTTCTCTGTTCGGAGGATATGGCAGTCGGGATGACCGCGACCGTGGTGGCGGGCTGACCGGTCTTCTTATGCTCATCCTCGCACCGATTGCGGCGACCTTGATCCAGCTGGCAATCTCGCGCTCTCGCGAGTACGAAGCCGACGCATCGGGAGCGAAAGAGACTGGAAACCCCTACGCGCTGGCGCGAGCCCTGCAGAAGCTGGATAACTATTCAAGGCGCATCCCGCTGCAGGCTTCCCCATCGACCGCGCATCTATTTATCGTCGCGCCTTTACTGGGCAGTGGCGGATTTGCGAACCTGTTTTCGACGCATCCTCCTATCAAGGATCGTATACACCGGCTGATTGGAAGGGATCTGGTCTAGTGATTGAGAAATTGCTTCGGGCTTTGCGGCTGCTTTCGATGACCGCATGGGTGGGTGGCATCGCTTTTTTTGCGTTTGTTGTTGCACCCGTCGCCTTTACCCATCTTTCCAATGTTCACGACGCAGGCATGGTTGTAGGCACCTGCCTCCGTATACTTCATAAGATCGGGCTCATCGGAGGCGCTATCTTCTGCGTCGCCACCGTAACGCTCTGGTTTCGGGCGGAGGTTCCAGCACGCGTCGGGTTCGCCCTTGAGATGATCCTCGCGATCGTAATGATGGGCGTCACGGCATACTCGCAGTATCGAATCATCCCCGCGATGGAGCAGGACCGCATGGCCGCGGGTGGCGACATCGAGACGGCTGATATCGCCTCTCCTCCGCGAGTCGACTTTGAACGCCTCCACGCCTGGTCGGAGCGGCTCGAAGGACTTGTCCTGCTCTGCGGGATCGGAGTGATCCTCGTGCTCGCTCGCGAATCCCAGTGGCCGGAGACAGGTAAAATCAAGACCATATGAATCCTGGACCCACTGCGATTCGGGCATACGTGCTCGAAGGACGTCCTGTGAAAGGCCGCGGAGAGATTCTCCCCGTCTGGAACGGATAGCCGGATGCCCTCATCATCGCTCTGGTTGAGCCTGACGCTCGGAACCATGGCCGGACTGGCGGATTATCTTGGCGGCCTGCTCCTTGTCCGCCGCTCCCCTTCAGCGCGTGCCTTGCGATACTTTGTGGCCCTTGGCGCAGGCTTTATGCTTGCCGCGGCCGTTCTAGAGATGATTCCTGAGGGTATCAGCCTCAGTCCCCGCTGGGCCCCCGTCCTTGTCCTTGCCGGCTATTGCGGCGTTCACCTTCTGGAGCACACCCTCGTCCCGCACTTTCACTTCGGCGAGGAGACCCATCACCACGAGTTTCTCTCGGCCAAGACCAGTTACTCGGTGCTGCTGGGGCTGGCAGCTCATACCTTCTTCGACGGCATCGCTATTGGTTCAGGCTTCGTGCTTTCGCACTGGCTGGGATGGGTCATCTTCATCGCTGTATTCCTGCACAAGCTTCCGGAGGGCTTCACCGTCGCCAGCGTGATGCTTGCCAGTGGCCGCGGACATGTCGCGGCGTTGAACTCCGCGATGGCCCTGGGAGCGACTACGCTGCTGGGAGTCCTGGTCATCAATCTCAGGCCTCATTGGGTGCATGCCGGACTTCCGCTCTCTGCCGGGGTAACCATCTACGTCGCCGCCACCGACCTGGTACCCGAGATCAACCGCGAGCCCGGCATCCGCATGGCTCTGATCTTCTTCGTAGGCGTGGCCGTCTTCTTCCTCTTGAAGCTGATAACTCCGCTCTAACTTGGAGCCTGCACGACGAGCGTGACATTCGTCGTATGCCGCAACTGGGTTCCG
>DASTSJ010000202.1:0-4778 GCA_035760765.1 Edaphobacter sp.
CCCTGTATTTCGCTCGAACTGCCAAAAACGCTGGCAAGTCGCACCTCGTCAAATCGGCCTCAACCGTTGTCATCTCCGAGCGCAAGAGAAATCCGCCCAAGAGTCTGTCAAGCCCGAAATCTCCTAACTAAAAGAAAACAAGCAGAATCCCGTTGCCGATCTACCGCTGACTCTTCCGTAAAATAGAAGAAGAAGCAAAGAGGCATTTCTGTTGATTGCGCAAGCTCGCTAATCCATTGCCTTCCACGAACGGCCCCGAAATTGCGCAAGAGGTCCGGACCTAAGCTCTTTTTCCTGAAGACTTTGCACGAAAACCAGGGGGAGGGGTCAAGCCTGAATCCAGGTCGAGGAACTGCGTGAGAGCACCATTGCGTCGAACCGGTGCCGAACCTCGAACCCGAACTCTTCGTAGAGTCTGACTGCCGGCAGATTTGACGTTGTGACCGTCAGGGTGATGGAGGTGGTTCCTGACCGTCGCAGGCTTTCGATCGCGTGATTCAGCAGCAGCCGCCCAAGCCCTTGTCCCCGTTGCGAAGGAGCGACGCAGAGCTGGGTGATATGGGCTACCTCCGGGGCGACCCGCGAACAGAGCAGCATGCCTGCCAGCCTTCCGTTGGCTTCATCCCGCAGCAGCCACGACTGGTTGTCCTCGAAGACGCCGCAGCCCGGAAAGCGAACGATGTTGTGCAGAAATCGCAAGGACCCGTGCAGCGAGCAATATTGATCGTTGATGGTGGCGTCTACGTGATTGCGGTATGCCGCATGAATCAGCTCCCCAGCGGCCTGGTAGTAAAGCGAGCTCCATGGAATCAACTGAATTCCGTCAATACGGGAGTTCAACCGTTCCGGCTGGCGGGAACGAGACATATCGAGCTCCATGAAGAGCCTCGGGTGTTGGGCGAAACCTGCCTCCAGGAAGCCGGCCTCCACCTGCCCGCTCTCGTACAGCAGCAGTTGGGATTCAATGCGTGCGATACCCGGGGAGTGCAGCAACAGATCCAGCAGCTTCCGCAAAAGAGCATCGGTGATGTAGAGGCTCTGATCCTGGCTAGGAGTCAGGGCGAAAGCGTCTCCGACTACCGCCTTGTGGCCCTCGTAGACGCAGAACGTGTAACCGGCGATCTTGCCCCGTTCGACCGCTACGAAGCCCGGCAGAATGCGCGAGTCGAGATACTGCAGCAGGAGTTCGGTCGAGCTGCGATAGTCCCAGTGCAGCTTCTGCCCCCACAAGTCCGCCTCGGCCTCAAGCAGAGGGCGTAGCTGGCGGGCCGAAAACTGCCTCAGATCCAGCAGTTCGAGTTGGGTTGCGACTGGCATCTCGAAGACTACGATGCGACCTTGATCGGAATCCTGCGATGAGCTTACCGAAAACTCAGTGCCATGGCCGAATTCGTTTGCCTCAAGGACTCTATTCGGTCAGGGGCGGGCTGCAACTCGATAGACCTCGAGCCCTTGCGAGTCGTAGAGGAAAAGGGGAGTATACATGCGGCCCGCAAGATAGTGCTCCAGCGCCGCTGTGTCTCGCGTCGGGATAACCAGCAGATGCTCCCCATCAGGAACTCCGTCCTGGCCGTAGTGAACGGTGGGCTGGTTGCGGTAGAAGGCGATGCCGTAATCGAGGTCGCGGCGGACGGATTCAACGGCAACCGTCTTCACATCGGGAGCCTTGCTGGCCATCTCCTGCGCCAGCGGGCGAGCCGAGTAGTTGATATCAAGTTCTCGTCCATGGAATCCCAGCAAAAAGACCAGCATGGCCAGCGCTGGCACCAGAGTTATGTTGGTGACCTGTGGGACGCCCCACTTTCGGACCACGAGAAAAACCAGAAGAGCGAACCCAAGCGCAGCTCCACCGGCGACCAGCAGCCAGTTCACGGAAGGCACCAGGGTTTCGTACTTCATATGCTGTGGAGCCAGCGTCAGGACAAAGACCAGCACTGCGGTCGTCGCTGCATGACCCCACTGCAGCCAGCTCGGCAAGCCGCGGTGACGCAGCCGGTTCAGGTAATCGCCGGTCAGAATGGTAAGGGGAGGAATCGACGGAAGAATATAGCCGGGCAGTTTGGAGCCCGAAAATGAGAAGAAGACGATCGGAAACAGCGCCCAGAGCACCAGGAACTCCGGGAAGGCGTCGCCCGCGCGGGTGTGGCCGAGATAGCGCTTCGGGTTGTGCCGTACCTTCCACTCAGCGATCGAGACCTCGATAGAGTCCACCAGTGCGCGAATCGCAATGACAGTCCACGGCATCAAGCCGATGATTAGTACCGCGATGTAGTACCAGAAGGGCTGGTGATGCTGGTAGCGATTCGTAGCAAAGCGCTCCAGGTTATGTTCCTTGAAGAAGACCCTGAAGAAGCTCGGATTATTGAACTGGACCGCCACATACCAGGGCAGCACCATCGCGAAGTAGAGAATGAGCCCGGGCACCCAGATAGTTCTGCGCAGCAGAGACCACTCGCGACGCAGCCCGGCGAACAGCACGATGATGGCGAGGGCTAGAAAGGGAGCGACAGGCCCTTTGGCGAGAGTCGCTGCAGCGCCAAAGAAGTACAGATCGAAGAGCCAGAATTTCTTGCCTGTCTCGTACCAGGCATACCATCCCAGCATCCCGATGCAGAAGGGCGCTGCAAGCTGCATGTCCGTGGAGGCTCCCCGGGAGAAGCTGAAGATTGCTACCGAAGACATCGTGATCAGCGCTGCATCCAGATGTCCCCCAGGTCGAAACCTGCGCATGTGCAGAAAGATCAGCACGATCAAGGCGAAGGCGCCCGACGAGGAGGGAAGTCGAGCAGACCAGTCCGAGACGCCGAACTCCTTGAAGAATCCCATCGCACGCCAGTAGTAGAGCGCCGGTTTCTCCAGCCAGGGCTGTCCATACAGGATCGGGGTAACGGTGCCGCCCATCAGGCAGTGATACGAAGCCTCCAGATCTGCCAGCCGCAGGCTTCTGGGCACGATCTTGGCTTTCACCTCGTGACACGCCGCGGAGTGAGCCTCAAGCATCTCGCGGGCGACCTGCGCATACCGTGGTTCGTCGGCCCCGACCAGACCGAGCTTGTCTCCGCCAAATACGGGAACGAGACCGTAGAGCAGAAGAAACCCGCTGATGAGGATGAGAATCAGCAGCTCACGAGAGACAACAGCCTCTGGCCGCTTCCATATTGGGCACAACCGTCCGCGGGATGCATGCTCGCCCCCAGGGCTCTGTCCGTTCGATGGCTGAGAATCAATCATTACAAAGGGAACGAGACAAGGTTAACAGAGTGGAGTTCGGAGTTGTTTAAGGATCCGCTCGGTGGCGACGGAGAGCGGGCCATCTACCGTGCATCCGCTGGCGCTTCGGTGACCTCCGCCGCCGAAGCTCTCTGCGATCCGAGCCACGTCGATCTTGCCCTTGCTGCGAATGCTTAAGCGGTATTGGTCCGTATCATGCAGCTCTCGCAAAAAGACGGCTGATTCAACGCCTGTGATGCTGATCAGGTAGTTGACAACGCCCTCGCAGTCTTCTGCTCCTGCGCTTGCGAGATCCATATCTTTGGTCGTCACCCAGCTCCAGGCCACGGAACCATCGATATGAAGGTTTGAAAGGGCTGTGCCCAGCAGACGGATCTTGCTCTCACGATTCGAGAAGTAAATATCGCGTGCTATCTGGCTTGGACTTGCGCCTCGCTCTGCCAGATCGTGAGCGATGGCAAAGGTATCTGCGGTGGTCGACGAATAGGTAAACGAACCCGTGTCCGAGATGATCGCGGTATAAAGACATGTCGCCAATGAGGGCGTGATCTCCACGCCGGCGGCCTTTGCCAGACGGTAGATCATGGCGGCGACGGCACAGGCGTCCTCATCGATCCAGTTGATGGCGCCAAAGGGGCGGCCGCTGGCGTGGTGGTCGATGTTAAGCAGGAGTCTCCCCTCCAGCCCCGCCAGTCCGGTCCGCGGAATGCCGTCACACTCTAATAGGATGGCGGGAGTCGATAGATCGGGCTCAACCTCAGTAGCATCCTTGGCATACCGGATCCGACCGACGTTCGGAAGTGTCTGGTAGACATGAGGAACCTCGTCCGCAAAGATGACGACACACTCACGACCCATCTGGTCGAGGATCTCTGCCATGGCAAGCGAAGAGCCGACGGCGTCCCCATCGGGTCTGGCATGTGAGGTAATCAGAAAACGTTCGCGCGAACGGAGGCTCTGCAGAAGAGCTGCAATCGGTTCATCAATCTTCATGAGCGAGTCGCCGCCTGAGAGGTGTCCTCGTCTGCTGAACGCTTCTTTTCCCGTTTCCTGATTCGGCCCAAAAGTTCTTCCATTCTTCCTGTCATCTTCTCCGACCGATCGATGGCAAAGGTGAGATCGGGGACATGGCGAACTCCCATTCTTTCACGAAGTTGCGATCGGATATAGCCGCGGGCGGTCATCAGGCCAGCCAGGGTTGATTCCTCTTCCTGCTCCGTGCCATGCACTGCAACATAAATGCGAGCGGACTTGCCGCCTGGGGCAAGCACGACATCGGTGACGTAGCTTGGAGCGATGCGGGGATCGGAGAGTTCGCCTTCCAGCATGGCTCCGATCTCTTCTGCAAAAGTATTTGCGACTCGATTGCGGTGGTGCGCTCGGGCTCGTTGTTCTGCCATTGGGTTCTGCCTTAGTAAACTGGTTAGGTTATCAGAGTCAGGCGCCTTATCGAACGTAAAAACAGTGGATATCGCAGATCCGTGGATATCAGGCCGCTATTCGGAGAGGAATTCTGCAAATGAGTCCGATATCTCCGCTCCAAGCGA
>DASTSJ010000203.1:0-7087 GCA_035760765.1 Edaphobacter sp.
GCAGAAGAACAACAAGCTGCTCTTTCCTGGGCGCCCCTCTCTAGGCGCATTCATCACGATCAACGGAGCGCGCTTCCAGGTCATCGGTGTGGCCGAAAAGATCGGGCGTGGCAACAACGATGGAGACAATCAGAAGCTGTACATCCCGCTCTCCACCATGCTCGAACTCTTCCCGATGACGGGGGAGAACATCCCGGACGACGCCGTCACCTCCATCCAGTACCAGCCCACAACACCGGATCTGAATGAGACCGCGAAAGCTGAGGTCCACCGCATCCTTGCCGAGCGACATGGCTTCGACGCCTCCGTAAAAGACGCATTCGAGGAGTGGGACACCATCAAATCCGAGCGCACCGTCGGACTCATCTTTACCGCGATGGACGTCTTCCTCGGCGGTGTCGGCATCGTCACCCTCGCGCTTGGAGCCGTAGGCATCATCAACATCATGCTGGTCACCGTGACCGAGCGGACCAAGGAGATTGGACTGCGCAAGGCACTCGGAGCCACCAAACGCAGCATACTCACGCAGTTCTTCCTTGAGGGCCTGATGCTCACCGGCCTCAGCGGCCTCATCGGAATCCTTGGCTCTGCAACCCTGATGTTCGCCCTGGGCAAGGCGATGGGAAACAACCAGATGGGATTCGACCCGCCCAAACTGGTTCCCTGGTCGGCTGCAATGGCGATGGGAACCTTAGTTCTGTGCGGTGTCGTCGCTGGTCTCTATCCAGCCAGTAAAGCCGCCGCGCTTGAGCCCGTCGAGGCGCTCAGAAAGGAGTAGCCACGATGATCAGGGACATATTCCTGCAGGCCATGGAGGCCATGCGCTACAACGGCCGCCGCACTGCCATCACCGTCTTGGGAATGGCTTGGGGAATCGCTACCGTCGTCCTTCTGCTGGCCTATGGAGCCGGCTTCGGCCGTGCCTTCGAGGCGATCTTTGCGCAGTGGGGAACCCACATGATCGGCGCCTTCCCCGGCACCACCAGCGAGCAGGCCGGGGGCACGAAAGCTGGTATCAAGGTCCGCTTCAAGCAGGACGATATCGAGCGCATCCAGGAGACCGTCCCCGGCATCCTGCACATCTCTCCCATGCTGTGGAAGCAGGTCCCCGTGCAGAACGATCTGCACTCCTTCACCTGGGAGGTCGATGGCGTCACTCCCGAACTCTCCGAGATCATGAACATGCAGCTCGAGGAAGGCCGTTTCCTCTCAGCCGCCGACATGCAGCAGCGCAATCACGTTGCCGTCATCGGCTCCGAGGCCAAGACCAAACTCTTCTCCGGCATGTTCCCGCTCGGCCAAAAGATCCATATCAACGGCATCAGCTTCGAGGTCATCGGCGTTCTCAAGCCCAAGATGCAGGAGGGCGATGACAACATCAACCGCGTCACCTACATTCCGTTCCCGACCATGGGTGACATCAAGGACACGAAGTATCTCGACGGGATGTGGATGAGCTACAAGGGCGACCACAAGGCAGTCGAGCACGCCCTGAGGAACGAGCTTGCATCCGCGCACGGCTTCCGCCCGACGGACCGCAACGCTGTCTTCGTCGCCAACATTATGGAGCAGCTCTCGCAGTTCCGGCTCATCTCCATCGGCCTGCAAGCGCTCCTGTTGTTTATCGGAGTGCTGACGCTCGGCATCGCCGGCATCGGCCTGATGAACATCATGCTGGTCAGTGTGCAGCAGCGAACCCGCGAGATCGGCGTCGAGAAAGCTCTCGGCGCACGCAAGCGCCACATCCTCTTCCAGTTCCTTGCCGAATCTATGGTGATCACCGGCGTCGGCGGACTCGGAGGAATTCTTCTGGCCTTTACCGTCAGCAAGCTCGTCGGCGGAATCACCTTCTACAGCGCAATCGCCACCAACGCCAGCGCCGCCGACATCTATCTGCTGATCTCGCCCAACATCGTCATCATCGCAACCGGAGTTCTTGTAGTTGTCGGCGTCGTAAGCGGCATGATCCCCGCCATCCAGGCTGCAAACCTCGATCCGATTGAGGCACTCCGATACGAATAGACCCTCGGCTTAGTCGGCGCCTAAAGGCTCCAGTCGGACATCCGTGCCTGCACCTGCGCCGACCTCCTGATCCTTATACTGCAGCTGATACAGCTTCCAGTAGAGGCCTCGTTGGGCCAGCAACTCCTGGTGCGTCCCTTGCTCACGCAGATGGCCCTTGTGCATCACCAGGATGGTGTCCGCGGTTTGAATCGTGGAGAGGCGATGCGCGATCAGGATCGACGTGCGTCCCGTAATCATGCGCGAGAGCGCAAGCCGCACGCGAAGCTCCGTGTCGGTATCGACGGAGCTGGTGGCCTCGTCGAGGATGAGGATCCTCGGTGCGTGCGCCAATGCGCGCGCAAAGCTGATGAGTTGCTTCTGGCCGGTTGAAAGGGTGGCGCCGCGCTCCTGCACAGGCTCCTTGAATTGATTCGGAAGCGTGCGGATGAAATCGCCAACGTTGACCTCATCGGCTGCTCGCTCCAGCTGCTCGTCTGTGATCCATGTCGAGCCCAGACGGATATTGTCCGCAATCGTGCCTGTGAAGAGGAACGGATCCTGCAGCACCACACCGAACCGCCGCCGTAACGTCGTCAGATCCTGCTTGCGGACATCAACATCGTCCACCAGAATCTCGCCGCGCTGAATGTCGTAGAAACGCATCATCAACGCCGTGATCGTCGTCTTGCCGGCGCCCGTGTGCCCTACGATCGCCGCCGTCTCGTCAGGCTGGATCGTAAAGCTCACTCCGCGCAGGATCCACTCAATATCGGCAAACGACTCAAGCTCCTGCTCCGACGCCGTGCTGACCCGGGCAAGCTGGTGCTCGTCCAGATGCTGATAGGTGAACCAGACATTGCGGAACTCGACGCGGCCGGAGTTGCCGCCGGTCTCCGGCAGAGCGGGCGAGACGATCTCCGAGTGCGTATCCAGCAGCTTGAAGATGCGCTCTGCGGCGGCCATCGCTGCCTGCAGGATGTTGTACTTGTCGCTCAGGTCCTGAATCGGCCGGAAGAATCGCTGCGCATACTGAATGAACGCAATCAGCACACCGAGCGTGACCGTCCCGAAGATGCTGGTCTGTACCGCATTGGAACCCGGGGCCAGGTAGGTGTGCGCATTCAACCAGGTAAAGCTCTCCGTGTGCAGCACGCTGATCCCGCCGCGCCAGATGACCAGCGCGATAGCAGTCGAGCTTAGAAACTCGACGATCGGGTAATACAGCGCATAGGCGAAGATCGCGTCGGTCCACGCTTTTTTGTTCTCGGCGTTGACCTCGGAGAAGTCATCGAACGCGCGGCGTTCGCGATTGAACAACTGCACGATCGCCATGCCGGACACATACTCCTGCGTAAAGGCGTTGATGCGTGCCGTCGCTGAACGCTGCCGCCGGTAGCTGTCGCGGACATGCTTACGGAAGATGCGGGTGACGTAAAGGATTGCAGGAATGACCGAAATCGTCAGCAGTGCCAGCGGCCAGCTCATCCGCAGCATGATGATGACAATGAACGCGAGCACGAAGACGTCTTCAAAGATCGCCAGCACGCCCGAGGTGAACATCTCGTTCAGCGCATCCACATCCGACGTAACACGTGTCACCAGCCGACCGACAGGATTGCGATCGAAGAACGCTGGCGACATCCGCTGCAGGTGCCGGAAGATCTGGCTTCGCAGATCGAACATGATCTTCTGGCCGGTCCACTGCATAACGTAGGTCTGGACAAACTCAAGCGCGAAGGTCAGCAGCAGAGCGCCAAGATACAACCCCGCAAGCTGGGTGATGCCGGTCATCGGGCTCGAGCTGAGGTGCCGCGCAAGCCAGGAGAGCTGTTCCGGCGGTGTCCCGGTCATGTAGGTATCGACCGCCGCCTTCACCAGGTAAGGCCCCATTACATCGCTGGCCGCCTTGATGACGATAGCAACTGCCGACAGGATCACCTGCAGCCGATACGGCCGAAGATACGTCAGCAATCGGCGCATCAGGCGGCTGTCATAGACCTTGCCTACGACTTCATCGTCCTGCTGGGGCCCTTTTGCAGGCTGCTTGGAAGGTTTGCCGGCTTTCTTCTGGTCCGCCATCTATGTCTATTCTAGATGCTTACCGGCAGGGCAGGATGCGGAACTATGTCTATCGTGCGCCATGTATTTCAGCCTCAGCAATGCCGCGCACCGCTCCCTGGCTTGGGAGCTGGGCGAAGACCACCAAGCGCATCCCGGCAGGCTCCGTCTGCGATGGAGCGGAGATCTTGAAGTTGACAGGACCACGCGCGAGATCTTCAATCTTCCCAATCCTTGCAAAGCTGCGCGCCACGCTTACGTGATTCAGTTGCTTACCGCCATTTTCGCCGCCCCTGACCTCGGTCGACGCGAACGGTTGCACCAGCACTGCATAGAGATCGCCACGCGGAAGACGCTCTCCACCCGGCTTTCCAACGACCGATCCTGTGACAGTCTGCCCGCTAACCGCAGGTGTCATTACCTCCAGTGCAATCTTGTCCTTCCCCGCCGCTTGAGAGATCGCAGCAACCGCCTTCGACGAGTCACTACCGAGGAACTGCGTCTCTCCATCAACCACCATCTGCGGCGTGTACGAGTCATCAAACCCGAGTCGGGGAGCATAGAAGCTCTGCCGCTGCGTAAACTTCGCCGAAGAAAAACGGTCACGCCATCCTTGGTGATCCCAATAATCGACATGCTCCTCCATAGCCACGATATGAGCTCCGGAGACAGGTTGCTGCTTTTGCAACTGGGCCAGCAGCTTATCGGCGGGCGGGCAGCTCGAGCAGCCCTCTGAGGTAAACAGTTCCACCAGAACCGGAGTACCAGCCGGTGCAGCCTGGGCGTATGCAGGTGCGCTTACGGCCAGGGCTACAAGAGCAACGAAGAGCCTCGTCATCAAAACCACTGTACGTTCCTTTCCACACTGCCGCAGCAGCCTAACTCTATCGCTACCTTGGATCGCTTAAACTCCTATTCGGTCACAAATTACTTCCATCCCTGGTGTTTGGAACGGGCGAGCCAATGGATTTGCTATGCTCGGCGTTAAACCTTTCGCTGAGGCCGGGAAGAGATGCTGCTCGAGTTACGCGCGGAAAACTATGCTGTGATCGACCAGGCTGTCGCCAGCTTCGGCCCGGGACTGAACCTGATGACCGGCGAGACAGGTGCCGGGAAGTCCATCCTGATCGACGCCCTGCAGATCCTGCTCGGCGGCAAAGCCTCCTCCGATCTCGTCCGTCACGGAGAGGAACGGGCAGTCGTCTCCTGCGTCTTCGAGATGACTCCGGGAGCAGCAGCCATCCTCG
Source organism: Edaphobacter sp. (assembly GCA_035760765.1). GTDB lineage: Bacteria > Acidobacteriota > Terriglobia > Terriglobales > Acidobacteriaceae > Edaphobacter. Next base: position 5,310 of record DASTSJ010000203.1, read on the forward strand.
ACGCCAACGGCATAGACGCGGAAGGAGATGAGGTCGTACTGCGCCGCGAGATCGCTGCCACCGGAAAGGGACGCGTCTTCGTCAACAACCAGCCCGCCACTGTCACTGTTTTAAAGTTACTGGCTCCGGAACTTGCTCTCGTTCACTCGCAGGGTGAGACGATGGGAGCCTTCGACCAGGCGCAGCAGCGCACCTTGCTCGATCGTTTCGGTGAGATCTCAACCGATGCCGTTGCCGTCGCATACGAGACCTGGCGCGATACCACCGCTCGATTGGCGGATCTCGAAGCCGATGAGCAGGACCGCCTGCGAATGGCCGACCTGTGGCGTTTTCAGGCCAAAGAGATCGATCAGGCGGCTCTGACGTCCCCTGATGAAGATGAGCAGCTCGAGACCGAAAAGCGCGTCCTTGCAAACTCTGAGCGCGTTTATACCGCGGCCATGAGTGCCTACGAGCTTCTTTACGAAAGCGAGACTGCCGCCGAGACGACACTCGGAGCCGCCTTGAAGCAGGTCGAAGATCTGGCGCGTTTCGACGGACGCTTCACTGCGGCAGCCCAGCAGCTTGCCGCCGTCAAGGCGACGGTCGAAGACGTAGCCTCCGAAGTGCGGGAGTTCGCGGAAAATGCCAATGCCTCTCCAGGCCGTCTCGAAGAGATCGAGGATCGCCTCGCGGCGCTCGACAAGCTTAAGCGGAAGTACGGCCAGACACTGGCTGAGGTGATCGCCTTCGGTGAAGATGCCGCACGGAAACTGTCGGAAGTAGAAAATCGCGATGTTCTGCTGGCTGAATTGAAGAAGAAGCAGGCTGCCGACTCGGCGTCCTATCGCGTTGCCGCGGCAAAGGTCACTGCCGCTCGTAAAGACGCGGCAAAACGCCTGGAAAAGCTCGCTGTCAGTCAGATCAACGACTTGGCCATGAACACCCGTTTTGAGGTCGCCGTTCGCTCGGAAGAGCAGGAATCCGGCTGGTCGGCTCACGGCTGGGATCAGGTCGAGTACCGGATCGCGACGAACGCTGGTGAGCCCCTGAAGCCGCTCAACGAGATAGCGTCTGGCGGCGAGATGTCGCGTGTCATGCTCGCTCTCAAGGTGACGGTCGAGGAGGGAGTGCAGGGAATCGGCAAACGAAAGAAGTCCCCTCTGCCGCGAACCCTGGTCTTCGACGAGATCGACATCGGAATCGGTGGCCGGGCTGCCGAAGCCGTCGGCAAGAAACTGAAGACGCTCTCCCGCGGACAGCAGGTGTTGTGCATCACCCATCTCCCTCAGATCGCTGCCTTCGCCGACCAGCACTTCCTTATTGAGAAGACGGAGAAGCGTGGGCGCACACAGACTGCCATTCGCCAGATGGATGACACAGAACGGGCACGTGAGATCGCACGGATGCTCAGCGGCGAAAAGCTGACAGAGACCAGCCTCAAGCACGCCGAGCATCTGCTGGCCGCCAGTCGCTGAGCGATCCCATTCTCCAGGCTCTTGCGCGCATCCTATGTGCAAGCCCCCGCATCCGAAGAGTGCACAATGGCCTCCGGGAGGGGCTTTTTATGACCACTACTCCCCAAAAATGTGCGAAACAGGGCTGCAACTGCATGGCTCAGCCAGGAAGTAAGTATTGCTCGGCTCAGTGCGAAGACTCCCGCAAGTTCATGACGCTGCGCTGCAACTGCGGACACCCTGAGTGTGGTTCCTGAAAAATGGGAGGAAGTGTCTGAAGGAGATTGACTTAGACGCGGGACAGTGTTTTTGGAAAGCATGCTCTCCAAAGGCTCATCCTAC
>DASTSJ010000204.1:0-3998 GCA_035760765.1 Edaphobacter sp.
CAGCTCAGTCCGTTCTGGCTGGCGTTTGCTCATCAGGCTCAATCCGCGGTCGGTGACGAGAAACTTCAACGCGTGCATCGCGTCTCTCCCGCTCATCTCAGGGATCTTCGCCATCAGCTGCTGAACAAGCTCATCCATCGCGGCCTGTAGCTGCTGTTCAAGCGACGGCTTCGGCTTCTTGCGACGGGCGCCGTCGGGATTGCCGGTCGAGCCCTTTTCATACTGGCCTTTGGCGTTACGCTTGGGCGCCAGGCGCCCCATTTCCATGGTCATGAGTTCGTCCCCCCCTTTGACCCTCCCCAGGGTCATGGAAGACGCTGCGATGGATTTCGTACATCGTTTCAAGCGCTTTTCGCCACGCGCCTGACACGCGCCTTCTCGCCGCCTGAAGGCTGCCTGCTGCGCACCTGCTAGGCGCCTGTTTGCCGACTGCCTCGACGGCCGAAAACCGCGCTTCAAGGCGCTCAGCAGCCGGCTGCGAAGCAGCCATAAATAGTTGCGAGGACACGGTTTTTTGAGGCTCGCTCGATAACGCTCCTTGCTGAGCATTATAGTGAAAGTGGCGCACCCCACGGGTGCGACAAGTCGTGCAAGCGCCTTCCGCCGAGGATCACTAGGTGGGGCTTTCCGAAGTTCCGTCTGGTCTGGGCTAGTGGGGCTTGGGGGCATGATCACGATGAAAGTATCGCCACCGCAGTTTACCCGTCTTGGGATCGAGTTCTTCGACGCGGACCAGCTCCCCCTCGGCAACTAGCTCATCGCGCGCTCTGAAAAGCTCCTCCATCTCTTCGTCCCGCATTTTCTTGGTCATAAGCTCCTCAGGCGCCCTCTACCTTTCCGAACATCTATATCTTCCAAGCAGCCACGACCACTCCCGTCCACCTCATCTGCGACCACCTCCACGAGGAGTTACGTTTCTCCGTGCGTCGATCACCTTCTCGTTGATGCCACCTCCGCGGCGGGCGAGCAGGAACAGCACCGTCGGCCAAAAGATGGTGTTCAGCACATCGAAGATCGAAAAATCTGAAGTGCGCGGAATGAGATAATCCACAGCTTCGTTGAGCACCGCGAACAGCGCCACGACAGCAAGCGGCCAGGGTGATCGCATCCGCCTCCGGAGCAGAAGCGCGGTGACGACGAAAATTGCCAAACCCACATGCACGTGGAGAAGGTTGTCGCTGACTCCGAGGCTCTCCCCCAGCTGTCGTTTCGCGGCCGAATAGCGCTCCGCGTAACTGATCAATAACTTGAGCATCCCCCCTCACCCAGGGCCGCCCGACTGCACGAGCGCGAGCAGCCTCCCAAGGATAACGCGCACAAGCTCCTCTAAACACGCGAAGCGCTTCTGAGCGGTCAAGACCGCCTGTCCAGCATTGAAGCATCCTAACTGATGACGACGTGCCGCGGTCGTCGCTCCTCCAAAATCGACCCTTGCGCCAGCTTCGGTCCGCGCTGCGATGCAAGAATTGCGATACAGAAGGCGAATACTCCGGCGATGGCACTGGTACGCAGTGGGAAATCGACGAGGCTGTGGCCAAGAATGGCTGCCGATGCGATCGTCGCGGCGCGGGCAACTCTGCCGCCGCCCTCCCGCCAGGCATCGCGAACCCTCGCTCCCCACCAAACCAGAAAGATCGCTATGAGCAACAGCGCGGGGAGCCCGCCTTCCACGAACAGCTCAAGGTAATCGTTATGAGCGTGGTTCACATAGGCAGCAATCACGTCGCCGGGGTCTTCGTAGAGGTGATACACCTCCTCGAATGAGCCAAATCCCGTGCCGGCAGGGAATGCCGCGGCTCCAGCCTGGAGCGACGTCGCCCAAATCTCCTGTCGACCTTCCATCGACGCCGTCTCGGTACCCAACAGCTTTCCCTGGACTGGGCTATCGGCGATCAGCGCCAGTCCGACAATGAAGGCGCACGACGCGGCGATCAGGACGATGGAGCGTATCCGCTTGCTCGTTCTCCCGAATAGAAGTGTGCTACCGGCGATGACGGGGAAGGCGAGGATAACCGCAGCCAGAGAGCCGTTCATCGCAATGCCGGCAAGCACCGCAAGACCGGCGGAGAATCCGGCCGAAAGTATCGCGAGCGACTGCCTGCGCTCGCGGCCGAAGCCATCGGCCAAAAAGATTGCAATGAACGGAATCGCGATGACCAGCAACGTTCCCATGTGGTCGCGGTTGGCAAAGAAACCGACTGCCGAGCCGATGTTCGTGATGGCGTAGAGGTACCAGCCTGCGGATCGCGTGCTGACTTGCAAGTATCCAAGGATTACGCTGAGAATGGTAGCTGCGACGATTGCATCGCTCGCCCAGCTCACTCGGCGCGCATCCAGCCTCATCACGGTCACGATGATGGCGATTGGGGGTAGCAGGAACAACGCCGACGAGAGCGTCTCGCCAGGAGCCAACGACAGAGGCAGCCAAGGCAACTGCTCGCCGAGCGCCCCATAGCCGGCGGCAACTACGTCTCGGCCCGGCAACCGCGTCCAAAGCTCGGGCGGAAGCGGCAGCAGCTGAAGGCCGATCAACGACATGACCGCGATGCCGATTAGGCTGAGCTGGCGGAAGTCCTCACCATCTCGGCGATTGCTGGGGTTGACCACTGCCCATGCAATGAGAGTCAAGGCGAGGAGTTGGAGAATCAAGGTACCCCAGATCGCCTGGCCACTGCCGCCAAGAACGATACAGAGTACTAGGTACGAGGGCGTGACGGCTTGGCGCAGGAGCCGGCGTGCGATCATCCCCGTCTCCGGACTTCCAGACCGGCGATCGTCACATCGGTCTCACTTGGATAGACCGCTGCCAAGCCCTGCAGGGTAATTCTCTGAGCTGCGCAACCAAGAGGCACGGTGAACCGTGAAGATGATGTGCCGTCGGAAGGTTCAGCAACAGCAACGTCCAGCAGCGCACGACCGCTCGGAAGGCAGGTCACTCTCCAATGCAACAATGTTGCATCATCGGAAGATGTCGCGCGAAAGCGCAGATCGTACTCGCCCGGGTGCAACAGGAGCAACCGCGAAGCCAAGGCGACGTCGGCTCGTCCAAAGAACTGAACCTCCAGTCCTCCGTCAATTGCTCTTGCGGTGCCATCCGCCGACGTCAGCAAGCTCCACGTAAAGGGGGAGGTGACCTTGCTGTCCGAGAAATCACCAAGAGGCGCTTCCGTTCGACCCGAGAACGTGTGCCACAGGTCCTGGGCTCTCGCGAATTGTCCAGAATTCACCAACGAATACAGCAGCTTTCTCTGCCAATCGAGAACGTCATTCTGTACGTGACTTGGTGTTGCGAGGGAAAGAACCAGGTTAACATTGGCAGCGTCCTCTGCGAGCTTCGACAGTAACGCCTGCTCGATTTCGGGGTGCCGCTGCAGAGCTTGTCGCAGTTTGGGTATGGCGCCAGGCGTGCGTGAGTAACTTGCCAGAACTTCCGCAATGGACTGGGCAACACCAGGAGAAAGCGTTGCAAGCGCCCCTAGCTCCTGCAGACCGGCCACTACTTTGCCTTGGCGCAGAAACAGGTCCGCGAGAAGGAATCTCACGCCCCGGTCGCGCGGATCACGCCTCCGCGCCTCGAGCAGAAGTCGCTCGGCATCAAGTGCTCGGCCCTCGCGAAGTGCAATCGCACCTTCCACGGAGAATGGTACGGGCGAGAGGGGCGCCTTGCGTGACAGAAGATGGACCTGTTCGGCCGTTGCTGTATCGATTGGCGTGCCACTGCTTGCAGCTCCGGTCACACCTTGCATGATGGCAGCACGCAACACCTCAGGATCCGCCGGCGAGATCGCCGAGGCCAATGGCAAGTTCCGGTGTGCTTCGCCCGCAACGATCGCGGTACGCACACAGATGCCCCCGACGATTGCGGTCGAGATCAGCGCGAGAGCGAGACGGATGCGCACGGAAAGGACGGTTAGCATCAAGTTTCGGCCTCGGGAGGGGTTTCGCGTTCGCCCATCAGCAGATGCGTGAGGCACGAATCGGGCGAAGTTCGTCGACGC
>DASTSJ010000205.1:0-3554 GCA_035760765.1 Edaphobacter sp.
CACTTCGGCACGGAGACAAGGACCTTCTTCAGTATCTCCGGCGGTGTGGTTTACAGGTTCGGTAAGCGATAAACAGACTTAAAGAAGAAAGGCTGCGTTTCAGGATCTTCCTGGAACGCAGCCTTTCCTCTTTGTGATCTAGACGTTTCCGCCGTTGCCCTGCAGGAACATGGGGGAGACGGGGTTCTCATAGACGGAATAATCCCGTGTAACGATGGTCAATCCGCTGGAGGAGACGAAGTAGTTCTTCTTGTCCTCCTGCGGGTCATACCCAATAACGGTTCCGTCCGGGATATGGACATCGCGGTCGATGATGGCGTGCCGGATGCGGCAATGCCTGCCGATGTTGACATGAGAAAAGATGACCGACGAGTCCACGTCAGCGTAGGAGTTGACGCGCACGTCCTGCGACAGGACGGAGTTGCGAACGACGGCTCCGGAGACGATCGATCCGGCCGAGACGATCGAGTTGATGGCCATTCCGGTACGTCCCGGTTCGCCGAAGACAAACTTAGCCGGAGGATATTGGTACGGCCGCGTACGCATGGGCCAGGACTTATCGTAAAGGTTGAAGGTCGGCGAGACGGAGGCTACGTCCATGTTGGCCTCATAGTAGGCCTCGAGCGTACCTACGTCGCGCCAGTAGAGCGCCTTCTGCTTGTTCTCATCGACGAAGTTGTAGGCCATCATGCGGTAATGGCCGAGGAGCTTCGGCAGAATGTTGTGGCCGAAGTCGTGCTTGGAGTGGGGATCTTCCGCGTCCTTGACCAGTTCGGGCAGAAGCACGTCGGTGTTGAAGAGGTAGATGCCCATGGAAGCGTCGACCATTTCAGGGTTGAAGGGCGAGCGGAGGCTGGTTTCCTTGGGCTTCTCAATAAAGCCTGTGACTTCACCGGTCCGCGCGACTTCGACCACTCCAAAGGAAGAGACCTCGCTGGGGTTGATCGGGAGGGTGGCGATGGTGACCTCAGCTCCGCTGTCGATATGCTGCTGGAGCATGAGGGCGTAGTTCATCTTGTAGATGTGGTCGCCGGAGAGGATAAGTACGTACTTCGGCTGCTCGGAGCCGATGGAGTAGATGTTCTGATAGACGGCGTCGGCTGTGCCCTGATACCAGGACTTGGAGACGCGCTGCATGGGGGGAAGGATCTCGATGAAGTCGCCGAGTTCGTTAGACGCGAGCGGACCCCATCCTTCGCGAATGTGCCGGTTCAGAGACAGCGCCTTGTACTGGGTAAGGATGTAGACGCGCCTGAGGTCCGAGTTGATGCAGTTGGAGAGCGTGATGTCGATGATGCGATATTGACCCGCAAACGGCACAGCCGGCTTCGCGCGGTCTCGTGTCAGTGGGAAGAGACGTTCACCGGCACCACCGGCTAACAGAACACCAAGCGTATCTTTCATCTTCTAGCGACCTCATTGTTAGCCCCTTTGCGGGGCGTCCTTGTTGGGATGCACAAAACCGCGAATGCGTCCCCCGGGGAGGAAACGAGAGTCTATCACTCTGAGTCTCATTTCAATGCTTTTATTTGATGAGAGTGCGATGAACAAGAAGACCTGCGCACAGAAGCACAGGTCTTCTTTGAAGAAAGTGGATTTGCTCAGGAGGTGGGGGTCTCGTCGTCGAAATCTGAGGTGTTTTCGTTTTCACTAACGCTGATGCGGAGCGATTTGAGGAAGGTCAGATCGCTGGAGGTGAACGGGCCGGTCTCTTCGCCGGACTCGTCGGTCTGTTCCGGGGCCGTCTCGACCTCATTAAGACCGATCGTCGCTTCGAGCATCAGAAGAACATCGAAACCCTGGTCGCGGATGTCCTTGACGACGATGGCAATGTCCTCTGATCCGGAGACCGTCTCGTGAATCGCCTCACCAAGTTTCTGGATAAGCTGTTTGACCTTTTGATTCAATGCCACCTCCGGGCTGCTCGAATTACGTATAACCTCGCATCGGGTATTCCCGGCAGAAGGCAGAAGAAGACCGGCGGGAACGGCATTGCGGGTACCGCGAACAGATATTGAGGACAGGATACGCCTAGCGGGAAGGCCGCCGCAATGAGTTTGCGCTGGGCAGAACGCGACCCCTCCGAGAAGTGTGGAGCTGCTGCGAACCGGGACAGAGCAAAGACACGGACAGATGGAACTTATCTGGACGGCAAGGAATGTCAGGCGACGGTGTGGTGATCGGCCCAGGCATCCTCAAGACGATGGGCCAGCTCTTCCACCGGAACCGTTCTGCGCGGTCCCCAGACGATAATCCCAACAGCGGCAGCACACAAGCCTGCAGTGAAGTAAAGAAATCCTTTCATCTCAGTCCCCTCGCGCATTTTCTTCCGGCTAGGATGCATGACAGCGCGATCCGCGTTTGATGGACGAGGTATCTTTGCTGCCGTGAGCGGAACGAATACACTTGAGGGTATGGACTCGGTTCGATTCGGGCGAGCGCTAGGGGTAGGAGCGCGTGCTGCTGCAAAGACTCTGGTGGGTGCGGTCGACGCTGCAACGTCACCAAATCCGAGCGCCAAATCGACCACGCAGGCTCGACCTGCGCAAAGCGGCGTCAGCAGCCCCCAACCAACCACGCTGAAGCAGCCGGCCGCGACCAAGCCCGTTCAGCAGGTGGCCCGAACGGCCCAGCAGGCCCGGCGGGCAACAGAAGGAGTGGCTCGCGGAGGCAAGCGGTTTGGCGAGGCGGTGTGGAGTCCCTTTGTGCGGCTCTCCGGGGTGCTCTGGCTGGAGTTTACCGGGGTCTTCTTCGGGATCTTTGGGCTTTATGCCTTGAGCGGCGCCTGGAAGCTGCGGGAAAACCTGCACGAACGGCCTGGTGCTCATGATGCGCACATTCATTTCCTGATGGCAGTCGTCATGGGCGTGGTATTTACGTACTTCTGCGTCAGCAGCTTTCTTCGAGCCCGACGCAGAGAACGGGCACGCTGAACGAAGCTAACACTGCTCGCCGCGGTGGAAGATCATCTCCGCGATGTCCTGGATCGTCTCGATAGAGATGCCATCCCGCTGCTGGACTGCAAGCGGGTGATGCGGATCTGCAATGACAAAGCGCGGACGCTCGCCGACAGGCTGGGTGTGGACGTTCAGCTCGAGATTGATGGTGTCGCCAAAGAGAAAGAGATCATTGTTGAGCCAGCCGGTGAAGGGCGGCTCCTGCTCGCGTCCGGCGACATGCCACAGATCATTGGAACGCATAAAGTTTTTGGGGCTGACCTCAGCCCACACACCCCATACGAAAGGGGCGTCGAGGCCGTGAACCGGGATGAGGATGCGTCCGCGAAGAAAAAACTGCTGTCCATCGATCACGCACTGATCTGACGTCAGGACCACCCGTTGTTCCAGCTCAGCCTGCGGGACGGTGAGGACGGCCTGAGGAGCCTTGACGCTGTACTTCAGGGGCAGAATATCGTGCCGCTCCCCGCAGACCGTGCAGGCAAATCCACCAAAGACTTCTCCAGCCATAGCTTCATTGTTCCATAAATAAATGTGGGGAAGACGAGTACACTTGAGCGTCATGCCAAAGGATACGAAGCGACCGCAGCAGAGAGA
>DASTSJ010000206.1:0-5835 GCA_035760765.1 Edaphobacter sp.
CCTCTGCTTAAGAGCAGCTAGAAACGTCTTCAGCGGAAACTGCAGCATCACAGCGCCCATCGTGCCGCCAACGACGATCAGGGCTGCCGTCGGCTGCGTAATCTGGCCGATGTTTCCGCCTTCGATCATCATGCCGGCCAGGATGCCGAGTATCGCAACGACGATCCCACCAATGCTGGCGATATCCATAAATGCGTCCTCTTCGTAAACGGGTCTGTCTAGGTTCAGCTTGTAGATTTCTCGGATTCGGCCGCGGTCTCCTGCATCTCCCGCGCGCGCTTCCCTGCAAGAGCAACTTCTGCCTCCGGCCACGCCGTGTGCAGAACCGACGCGCGAAACTCCATCGTCTTCCGCATCACCTCGTTGCGAGCCTCAAGGACGACCAGCTTCTCTCCCGTAACCAGCGTAAGCACCGTGTCCGGAGTAGAGTCGGCATATTTGATGAGGTCGCAATTAATACTGAAGCGACTGCCATTGAGGCGAGTCAGTTCGATCATGGGTACTTCCTCTCTCTGCTCTCTCATCGGCCCGCACCGCAAACCCAATAGAGCCACCCCACTGGTAACCAGACCTTTTCTCTCCAGCGAAGAATCCCCTCAAGTCCCCATACCGCACGCCGATGAGGTGGGAGAACGCAAGGCCTTTCGGAAGGTAACCGGGAAGCAGGCTAGGTCCCGGACACCCATGGACAGGCAGTGCGGTACTTCAAATCGAGTGTGACCAGGAGCGTTTCCCCATGTCCTTGGGTGTCTTGAACAACATCTCAGCAATCTACGCACAGAACAATCTGAACCAGACCCAGATGAGCCTGCAGAACACCCTGACGCAGCTCTCCTCCGGTTCGCGCATCAACAGCGGCGCCGACGACGCTGCCGGCCTTGCACTGGCCGATGGTCTCCACGCCAATGTTGCCGCCCTCACCCAGTCAGCACAAAATGCCTCGGCCGGCGTCGGCATGCTGCAGACCGCAGACGGTGCCCTCGCCCAGGTCACCAACCTGCTCAACCGCGCTGTTACGCTCGCTACCGAAGCGGCGAACGGCACGCTCAACACCAGCCAGGTCAGCTCGGCCGATCAGGAGTACCAGAACATCCTGACCGAGATCGGAAACATCGGCTCGAAGACCAACTACAACGGCAATGCCGTCTTCACTGCGACCGCAGTCAATGTGTTCGTGAGCGACGGAACGTCGTCGGGCGCAAGCACCTTTGCGGAGACCGTAGGTGCCCTCACCACAGCCAGCGTCGGAACCACCTCCGGCGGCGGCGCAGGGGCCGATCTTACGGCGAGCCCCACCCTCGATTCGACAACAGCATCCGGTATTCTCACCACCCTCACCTCGGCCGTTCAGGACGTCGCCTACCAGCGCGGCACGATCGGCGCCAACATCAACCAGCTGAATGCGGCTGCGAACGTCGCCAATACGCAGTCGGTCAACCTGTCCTCTGCGGAGAACAACATCCGCGCAACCAACTACGGCCAGGCGACCAGCGACATGGCCAAGTTCAAGGTCCTTAGCCAGACCGGTATCGCGGCGCTCTCGCAGGCCAATGCCGTCCAGCAGGATGTTCTCAAGCTGCTGCAGTAAACCCACGAAACCCGGAGCGGGCAGGTGACACTAGTCGCCTGTCCGTTGCCGCAGCTTCCGATCCAGGATAACCACCGAAACACGCTTTGATGGTTAGCGCGCTTTAACCCTTGATAGAGATTTGCGGCCCCTTGATTGCGGCAACTTCGGCAGGCCGAGCTTACAGGAGAGAACGATGGGGACAGTTGGCCTTAACTTTGGTCCTATCAATAGCGGTCAGGGCTTCGACGTCGCCTCGACCGTCAGCCAGATTCTTGCTGCGGAGCAGGCAGTAGAAGATCCGTGGAAGGCGCAGCTCTCCACACTTCAGGCCCAGGACACAGCACTGAGCAAGATGGGAACCGACCTTGCCAGCCTCTCAACCGCAATGCAGGCGCTCACCGATTTCAACGGCGTCTTCGCATCGAAGCAAGGTGCCAGCTCCGACACCAACGTCGTTGAGTTGACCTCCGCCAGCAATCTCGCCGTTGCCGGCAGCCATACCGTGGTGGTCAACAGCCTCGCCCAGACCTCGTCGCAATATTCCGACCTCATCACAAACTCCGCCGACACCCTGACCGGCTCGCTGACCGTCACCATAGGCGGCCAGAGCCAGAGCCTGAACGTGAGTGGCCAGACGCTTTCGCAACTTGCCGCCTCCATCAATGGCGCATCGATGGGAGTCGCGGCCTCTGTCGTGACGGATACCACCGGCTCGCGGCTTTCGCTGGTCAGCAGGACAAGCGGAGCAGCCGGACAGATCAGCCTGACCGCATCGCTGACCGACGATGCCACGAGTACGGCAATCGGATTTCAGCAAGGCATGCAGGGTCTGGATGCCAGCCTCACAGTCGATGGCCTGAATACCACCAGCGCATCCAACACCGTAACCGGCCTCATCCCGGGAGTCACCTTTCAGATCCTTGCCGTCTCTGCAAATCCCAGCGTGCCGGTCCAGGTCCAGATCACCAACGACAACACCTCCATCGAGCAGGCATTCGGTAAATTCGTAAGCGCCTACAACGCCGTGGCCGACGACATCAAGACACAGGAAGGCAAAGACTCGACCGGCAAGCCGGAACCCCTCTTCGGCGATCCCACGGTCGCGCTAATACAAAACCAGTTGAGCCAGGGGCTGCTCACTGGCGCAGCCAGTGGATCGATCAAGAGCCTCTCGCAGCTCGGCATCACCGTCGATCAGACCGGCCATCTCACGATCGACGGTGGAACTCTGGACAGCGCCTTGAACTCAAGCTTCAGTGATATTCAGGGCTTCTTCCAGAATGCGAACAGCTTTGGCCAGACCTTCAATTCCACGCTGAATGGATTGAGTTCTACCTCGATGAATGGTGCAGTCTACCTTGCACTCAACCAGAACTCGTCCCAGGAAGACACGCTGCACCAAAACATCAGCAACCAGGAGCAGCGCATCGCGGACGACAAGTCCCGCCTGACCGATCAGCTCAACAGCGCCAACCAGATCCTGCAGGCACTGCCCGATCAGCTGAACCAGATCAACCAGCTTTATAGCGCCATCACCGGCTACAACAGCACAGGCCAGTAAAGGGGAGGATCGATGGAACAAAACTATCAGCAGCAGACCCTGATGGGGGCCACCGGGGTGGAGTTGGTTCTCGCTCTCTACGACGGCCTGATCCGTTTTCTCTATCGTGCGATTCAGTGCACTGAAGATAAGGACATCAGTGGTCGCCGGCTCGCCGTCAGCCGCGCTCTGGACATCCTGATGTACCTGCAGGCGAGGCTGCGCCCCGACGTTGGCGGAAGCACGGCCCAGTCGCTATCGGACTTCTACGCCGCTATGTTCACGCTTGCCCTCGAAGCCTCGCACTACGAATCGGTCGAACAGTTTCAGGAGGTCATCGCCTCAGTCCGCAACGTCCGCGATGCCTGGCTCGTCGCGGCTAAGAACCCTGATGCGACGCGCGTGCTGCCGCGGGAGCTGCGCACCAAAGAGGAGCTGTTCGCCACGCCTCCACCGCCCACCACGATCACTGACGAACCCCGGGCCTCGCGCTGGTCGGCCTAGGCGGCCTGATAAACTTGCTCTGCCGGGTGTAACGGTTTTACGACCCGTCCGTCTTAGCAGATACAGAATGAGACACACGCTTTCCAATCTGGTCACGATACTCTGTCTTCTGGCCTTTGTGGTCAGTTCGGCGGCCTGTTTGACCCCTGCAGCGTCTGTCCACGCCATGGCCATGCACAGTATGGGAGCACAGGGACACCCCTGCTGCCCGCATCGCGCTCCGGCAACCTCCGCTGTCAGCAACTCGTGTTGCACCCTGCATCATCAACCGGCATCGGGAACTTCTGCCGTTGATCTTCACCAGCCGGCATGGATCGCCCTGCCACTTGCCGGGCTTCTTCCTCCCGCTGTTACTTCTCCAATAGCCGTCGCCCTTCCAGGCGTAGTCCCTCTGCGACTGCCTCCGCTTATCACCCTTCGAATCTGATCCTTCTCTCCGCATAAAGACCTGTCCGCCTTCGCGTGCACAAGCACATACGAAGCAGACTTTCGCCTTCATTTGCATTTCAGGAGAAGAGATTCGTGACCTCTAGACGTTGTGCCAGATTCACCGTTTTCATTGCAGCCCTTCTATTGTGTTTGTCCCCGGCAGGCGCTCAGCAGCCTGACACGATGCCCGGCATGCAGCACGATCAAGGAATGGCCGGCATGGACCACTCCGGGCATGATGCAGCCGCGCCACCCATGCGAATGATGATGCGGCAGCCGAAGAACCTGATCGAGTCGCAGTTGAATCACCTGTCTTCAGGCACGAGTGTGGAACCCGCCTCCACTCCGATGTATATGATGATGGGCCACCACGGCGCATGGATGTGGATGCTGCACGGGGAGGCCTTCGTTACCGAGCTGCAACAGCAGGCCGCCCAAACCTCGGAGGGGCGCCGCGGAGGGGACAAGCTCTTCTCCACTAACTGGATTATGCCGATGGCAATGCGTCGTGTCGGCCCAGGCCAACTCACCTTACGTGCAATGTTCTCGCTGGAACCGGCGACCGTCAGCGACCGCCAGTATCCTCTGCTCTTTCAGCAGGGCGAGACCGCCTTTGGTGCCCCCATCGTCGACGGCCAGCATCCGCACAACTTCTTTATGGAGGTGGCCGCTCTCTACGACATTCGCCTTGGAGAACATAGCCTCCTCAGCTTCTACGCGGCCCCCATCGGAGATCCCGCCATCGGACCCTCGGCTTTCCCCCACCGCATGTCAGCCTCTGAAAATCCGCTGGCCGCAATCGGCCACCATCAGGAAGACTCCACCCACATCGCCTACAACGTCGTGACAGCCGCAGCCACCTGGCGCTGGTTCCGGATTGAAGGATCGGGTTTTCACGGCGGCGAACCCGCGGAAGGACGCTGGCAGTTTCAGCCGTCGGCGAACGGACTTGCCATCGACAGCTACTCGACCCGTCTGACTGTATCACCTCGTCCCAACTGGACGGGACAGTACTCCATCGCCCACATCACGAGCCCCGAGGCACTCTATCCGCATGAAGACCAGCAGCGTCAGACAGCATCCATCATGTACAACCGACCGTTTGGTGCGCGGGATGTGAACGGCCTGAGTCGGGGCAACTGGTCAAGTACTCTGGTGTGGGGACGCACCCGGTCCATTACGGATAGCCCTGGCGAGCACAAGATCAACAGCTATCTGGCGGAGTCGTTGTTGAAGTTCGGCGGCAAAAACTACACTTGGACCCGCATTGAAAACGTCGGCAGGACAAGCGAACTACTCCTGCACCCGGGCCAGCCGCTCCCGAAGGACTTCGAAGAAGAACCCATCGGGCATGTACAGTCGTACAGCTTCGGTTACGATCGCGACTTCGCACTCGGCCGCCATGTGACCGCAGCGCCCGGAGCCCAGTTCACCACCTACACCACGCCGGATACTCTGCGCTCGACCTACGGCGACCATCCATGGAGCGTCGCCGCCTTTGTAAGGTTCCGCATTGTGCGATGACGTAGGTGGGGATGCTTGAATAGAGGTATGACTCTATTCGTAGCCACCTCAAACCCCGGCAAGCTCCGCGACTTCGCTGCTGCCGCGGCCGAAGTCGCGGGCTTGAACATCCGGCTTGAACCGCTCCCCGATCTCGCAAACATTCCAGCACCTCCGGAGGATCAGCCCACGTTTCTCGGGAACGCCTCCTCGAAGGCCATCTATTACTCCCTCCGTGCTCCTGGCATGGTGGTGCTCGCCGATGACTCAGGTCTGGAGGTCGACGCCC
>DASTSJ010000207.1:0-4284 GCA_035760765.1 Edaphobacter sp.
AAATCTAGTTGTCGTCAGCCGGCATTTCTAATTGTCGTCGACCAAGCGGGCAACGCTCCGCCGATCAAGCCTGACATCGACGAGATCTTGGGACGACTGTCCGACGCAATCTCGGTAGTCGCGACAGCGGCGAACGCGCTGCTGGGTGCGGAGGAACGCGAGGGGAGTACAGCAGGCGCCGATGTAGGGGATGAGATCACGACACTCCTGCACGGCGTTCGCTGTATCAGGCGGGCGTACGACGCGCTCGATGTAGCGATCCGGGAGGTGCGGTCATGAATGAGGAACTGAAGTCGGAATTGCTACTGACATGCGCCACGTGGTTAGCGCGTGCAGATGCATTCAAGGCAGAAGCGGAACGCGCAGTTTCCCGGCGTGAGAAGGCAAGGCTCGCCGCCAGTGCAGAGACGCTGGAATGGGCTGCGCGTGATCTCGCCACGCTGATCGAGCAGCCGGCAGAAGAAACAAGTTCGGAAAACACCGAACGTTGATGTCGTGACGAGTAACGGCCGCGTGGCCGTTACTCGTCTACTCCCAATATCCGATTCCCAGGAGCGTCAAAAGAAAATGGCGAGACGATCGAGGAAAGGCCGTGTTCAGAGTGCGACGCGTGAGTCTGTCGAGCCAAGTTCGGGAAACGTCTTTGCGGATCTCCGACTCCCAGATGCACGCGAGCTGGACACAAAAGTGCGACTGGCGATTCGAATTAACCGCGCCATCGGCCGGTTGCGGCTCTCGCGTGCGGATGTTTCGCAGAGACTCTCGCTGAAGGCGCCACAGGTTACGGCACTCAAGGCGTATCGACTCGATGAATTTTCGGTCGAGGCTTTGACGCGCTTCGTAAGGGAGATGAGCCGCCGCGGTTCAGGCCCGAGTTCGGTCACTGCGCGTGAGTGCGCCGAACGTCGGGCGGCATTGGGGGGAGCCGAGCCCGGTCTCAGGCGCGCCTACCGACGGCGAACCCGAAGGACGCGCTAACGGCGCAGCACGCGACGGGGCGAAGGGTGGGCCGCCGGTCATAATTATCGTTACTACACTAATTCATGAGAATCACATACAATCGTCTCAAGCGGGAAAGGACCCTTGCCGAAAGAGGCTTGGATTTCCGTCGAGCGAAAGAAGTGTTCGACGGCCCACACCTCACCCGTGAAGATGATCGGACCGATTACGGAGAATTGAGGTACATCACGGTCGGATGGCTGGATGCACGGCTCGTGGTCCTGGCCTGGACCCCGCGCGGTCGCGCGCGCCGGATGATATCGATGAGGAAAGCAAATGAGCGGGAAGTCAAAAAGTTCGCGTCGCAAGTGGCGTGACCCGGACGACGCGCCGGAGATCACTCAGGACTGGGTCGATAGCGCGAATCTGTACCACGGAAAGAAGCTGGTCAGGCGCGGTCGTCCGCCTGCGCAAGTGCGCAAAGTGTCCACCACGCTCCGCTTGTCTCCCGAAGTACTCGAACACTTCCGGGCCGGCGGCCCGGGCTGGCAGACCCGCATCGACCAGGCGCTGAAGCGCGTTGTAGCCAGAGCAGGCACATCGAACGCAAAAGAACGGTAGTCATGGCCGAGACTAAATTCGCGCCGTACAACACGGCGGACTACCTCGACAACGAGGAAGTCATTGCAATGTATCTGGCCGCAGCGCTCGAAGACCCAGATACGGAAGCGTTCATGATGGCCTTATCGAACGTGGCCAAGGTGCGTGGAATCGCGAAGGTCGCAAGGGATTCTGGATTGGGACGCGAAGGGTTGTGCGAGGCGCTCGCGCCGGACGCCAAGCCGAGGTTCGAAACGGTACGGAAGCTGGTAGCAGCCCTGGGGGTTCGCTGGACTGTCGCGCCTTACGTATCACGGATGCCGGGCAATACGCGCGGAGCCGCGGACATGCGATCGCGAAGACAAGCTGGGGGTCGCTAGTTTTGAACTCAATCCGCAACTGGCGGCTCTCGATGATCGTAGTCTGCGTATTGCTGTGGCTGTTCATTTGTGGCGCGCTGCTGTTGATGCTTTGGCCATGGCGGCCGGCCGGGCCGGCGCAGTGGCTGTTATTTCTCCTTATCGGGCCTTTGGTCTACGGGACGGTTGAGTACGTAGGCGAGCGCATGTTGAGTGCCAAGATCGCGTCGCGCATTTCACCGCGCCGATTCTCGTGGCTGCGGATTGCCTATGCCTTGTTTGCTTTCTTGCTGTTCCTTGCTGTCGTATTCAGCGTGTTGCGATTGCTGGGTGCAATAATCTCGCCAAGCGACGCTTAACCCTATCAGACGCTACAAGTCCTAAAGAATCCCATGGAACTGCATCAGCTCGCGGAGTCGGTGTCGGACGAGAAATCGTTCTTGGCATTCGTGGATGCTCTGCGGAGAGATCGGGAGTTGGCTGCTTCAGCGGAGAATGCGTCTCTGGCTGACCGGTACGGTCCGGAGCGGGGCTGGGAGAACGTGACAATAGAATCCTTCCTCGAAGCAGCCCATGCTTGGGCAGAAGACACGGATTTCGGAGCGCGGCAGGATCTGAGGGAGGCCTCGCCCTGGAGGAAATTCGCCATCTTCCTTTATTGCGGCAAGATCTACGAGTAACTAAGCGGGTGGGAAGAGAGAGGCGACGCTTACACCCGGAAACAATTCGGCTTACCTCACCGGCTGTGGCGTACTGACTGCTAACCGAAGTCTTCGTTTCAGGAGCTCCGCTCGTTGTGGTGCTGGGACGACTGACCTGCCCGGGGATTTTCGGACCAACTGATTCCTGAGAGGATGGCTTCCGGGCGACGAGGAAGCCGATGAAGAAGAGTCGATTCAACGAAGATGGTATGGACGCCGCCCGGATAATCACCAAGTGTTTGGGTGTCTTCACCACTTCCGGGAGAGCTGAGTCATGTCCATGGTTATCGGTCTGGATATCGCAAAGCGAGTCTTTCAGTTGCACGCCGTGGCGCCGGAGACCGGCGAGATTGAGCGATTGAAGCTGCAGCGGGCGGAGCTGCTGGAGCATTTCGCGAAGCTGTCACCTGCGATCATCGCCATGGAAGCGTGCAGCAGTTCGCAGCACTGGGCTCGGCGATTTGCGGCCATGGGACACGAGGTGCGCCTGATCGCGACGAAGTTCGTCCGGCCCTTCGTGAAGACCAATAAGACGGATGCGGCCGATGCAGCTGCGATCTGGGAAGCGGCCCAGCGCCCAGGCATGCGGTTTGTCCCGGTGAAGAGTGAGCAGCAGCAAGGGATTCTGGCGCTTCACAGCATGCGCGATCTGCTGGTCAAGAGCCGTACGGCTCAGATCAATCAGATTCGAGCGGTGTTCTACGAGTACGGCATCGACCTTCCCAGCGGCCGGCATTGGGGACTTAAGGCAATGCCGACGGCATTTGCGCGGGCTGATGGGCGGATTGCAGCAATGGTCCTCGAGGCGCTTCGCACTCAGCTCGATCTCATCCACGATATGAGCAGGCGCATCGAGGGATTGGAGAAGCAGCTCGAGGCGTACGAACGCAGCGACGAGCGGTGCCGGCGGCTTCGGGCTATTCCAGGAGTTGGGCCCATGACGGCGACGGCGATCGTGGCGTCAGTGGGAGACGCCCGAGAGTTCCGCTCGGGACGGGAGTTTGCGGCGTGGCTTGGCGTTGTTCCGCGGCAAAGCGGCACCGGGGGTCGCGTTCGTCTGCTGAGTATCAGTAAACGGGGCAACCTCTACTTGCGCGCCATGATCATTCACTCCGCTCGCGCTGTAGCGGCCCGTCAGAGAGTGAAGCCGCCTTGGCTCTCGAAGTTGCTCCAGGCAAAGCACTGGAACGTCGCGGTCGTTGCCCAGGCGAACAAGATCGCCCGGGTCGTATGGGCTCTGCTAGCCCATGGCCGAACGTACCAGGCGGACTGGGCAGCAGCGGCGTAGTACAAATTTCTCGAAGCACGCAGAAGGTTGCGTAGATGGCACTGAGATGATGGCGAGATAGGTCAGACCGGGGAGAGTGCAACCTGGATTTGTTCTGGAGCTTCGAGCTCGTAGCGAAGAGCAGGCCCTCTCCAGCGGATTCCATCATGGCCAGCAGGGCTGAAGATCCTGCAACTAACAGGCCGGATATAAGACTGCAGCCTTACCTACTCGCCGAAGTCGACGCGCCAGCTAGCAAAACGGGAGGCGTCCATATAAGAGCAAATGGTGAAGATCCTGCGGGAGGCGGACAGCACTCCGGTGTCCGAGGTCGCCAAGAAGCATGGGATCAGTGATCAGACGATCTATCAGTGGCGCAAGCGCTTCGGTCAGCTCGAGGCGGTGGACGTGAAGCGGC
>DASTSJ010000208.1:0-3353 GCA_035760765.1 Edaphobacter sp.
CCAGAACTATGGAGGCAACAGCTTCCATACGAAGAAGCCGGATCCTCATGGGCTGCTGACTTTGATCGGTGAGGCCTCGGCGATCTCAGGAGGAGCGGTGCAGGCGTCTGAGACCATGATGGTAGGCGACACGGACGTGGACGTTCTGACGGCACGGGCGATCGGTGCGCTCTCGGTGGGATGCAGGTTCGGGCTTGCTCCCGAGCGGCTGGCGGCAGCGAAACCGGACTTCATGGTGGACTCGCCGGCCGGGTGGATGCAGACGATGGGTATACCGGCCCTCCCCTAGTGATTTTGTGCAAAGTCTTCGGAACAAAGATGTTAAGTCTGGACTTACGGTTGCACTTAAGAGGCCAACGCCTCAGCGGATATCTGAGGCGTTGGTGTTTTTCGTTGCTCTATTTCTATTGTAGGAAAAGGGACTGGGTAAAAGGGCAGGTGAATCAGGCCTGTTTTCAGCGACATGGGATGGATGCGGTATTGACAGCCTTGGGACGGATCTATCGGATGGTGATGTCGCCCGAGCCTGTATTGGCGTGGACAAGCGGGCCGCCACCATTGACGGAGCCTGTGATGTGGTGCCGGTTGAGGCTGCCCTGCATCGTGATCGGTTGCGAGACACTGACGGAGCCGGAGCCTGTGTCGGCGACCAGGTTGAACTTTGCGCCACTGCTCAGTGCCATACGGATGGAGCCGGAGCCGGTAGAGAGCTTCCAGTCCGTAGTGGGCTGGCCAGCGACGTCGATATCTCCGGAGCCGGTCGAGGCCTTCAGGCCTCCATCGACGCCGCTGAGGTGAAGGGAGCCGGAGCCAGTCTCTGCACGAACATCTCCAGGGCCGGCCTGTTGCAATTCAACATCACCGGATCCGGAGCCGAGTGTGGCGGCACCGCGAATTCCGGTAGCGTGCACGGAGCCAGATCCAGTCTGCGCCTTGAGGGTTGCTCCTACGTTGTCGACGGTGAGATCACCCGATCCACTGGCAGCGTTGATGTTGGAGCTCTTTGGGAGTGTGACGTCGTAGTCGATGGAGATGTTGCGGTAGAGGTCATTATCTCCATGACGCTGCCCTATGGTGATTTCGTTGCCGTTTTGAACGATGGGAGGGTTGTTTGCGATCTGACGGATACGGCCTTCGAGATCACCGGACATCCAGCTGTTGTTGCCATGGATGTGCCCCACAACATGAACCTGATTGTCGGAACCCGGCTTGAGGCGAATATAACCGGAGCCTGTGGAGACGGAGACGTTTGGCGAGCTGCCAACGTTCAGAGTGCGATCGAAGCTGCCCTCAGCGGCGAAGGCAGTGGCGGTGATGGCGAGGGTGGCTGCTGCGAAAAGATAGCGGACGTGCATGGACTGGCCTCCGGTTTGTTTAGCAGTACGAGAGAGGATTGATTTTCGTTCCGTGGTATTTGTGAGGGAACGCGGATCTTAAGCACACTTTGCTGCGTGTCATGGCGCATTGATTTCGCAGGCTATGGCTGCAGGACTCGTTGGCTGGTCAAAGCAAGCCGCAGATCCTTCGACTGCGCCGCCGCGCGGCTTCGCTCCGGATGACACGCCCAAGGCGTTGACTAGGTCCTATCGAATTGTCCTATCAGGGCAGATGCACGGATGTAGGATCCCTCCGGTTTATTGCGTGCCGAATGGAGGGTCTTGTCTGAGAAGCCCGGGTTACTGCTGAAGGATGACGGTGTCGCCCTGCTTTAGCCCAGAGAGCACTTCGGTCCGAGTGCCGTTGGAGATGCCGGCTGTAATGGCGATCTTGCGGCGACCTTTTTTCTTGCTGGGGTCGGGAACTTCGACCGAGGCGTTGCGGTCTTTGTCGTACATGACGGCCTGCTCCGGGATGGTCAGTACGCCTTTATGTTCGTCGAGAAGGATTTCGGCATTCGCCGTCATATTGGCCTTCAGCTCGCCGCCGGGATTGTCGATGGAGACACGAACCTCAAAGGTAGTGACGTTGTCCTTTTCGACGCCGAGGGGAGCGATTTTGGTGACCTTGCCGTAAAAGGTTTTGTCCTTGAAGGATTCGACCTTGATGCGGGCCGGCTGCCCCATATAGACCTTACCGATGTCGGATTCGTCCACTTTACCCTGCACATAGACCTGGGTTGTGTCTCCAATGGTCATGATGAGTGTTGCCGTCGAGCCCATGACGAGGATGGAGCTGACGGCGTCGCCGAGCTCAACGTCTCGAGACAGGATGACGCCATCCATGGGCGAGACGATGGTGGTGTAGGAGAGCTGCTCTTCAAGCTGCTTGAGCGAGGCCTGCGCCTGCTGGACCTGGGCCTGAGACTGGTGGAGCTTGGAAGTGTCGACGGCGATCTGGGCTACGGCCTTGTCGCGCGTGTTGGCCGCTGCCAGGTACTTCTGCTCCGCATCGTCGAGAGCCTGCTGGGAGACGACGCCATCCTTCGACATGGAGAGGGCGCGCTCATAGGTGTGCTTGAACATGGGGAGATCGGGCGCTTCAGCATTGACCTTGTCGTATTGAATGGCGGCCTGGGCGGCACGCTCATTCGATTCTGCGGCCGCGAGCTGTGCCCTCTGAGCGTTGACCTGTGCGAGGATCTCCACCTGATCAAGCTGGGCGAGGACCTGCCCCTGCTTTACATGCTGGTTGATGTCGACGTAAAGCTTTGTGACGATACCGGAAGCCTTCGATTTCGCCTCGACCTTCGTGATGGGCTGGACCTTGCCGGTGGCGACGACGGAGCGTGCAATGTCGCCCTTCTCGACCTTGGCCAGTTGCGAGGGCTCGATCTTCGCGCTGTTTCCGTGGGCGGCTACGGCGACTCCGAGAACTACGGCTATGACCAGAGCAATGATGCCGCCCCAGATCCAGAGATTTCGCTTTTGTCTGCGTTGTGTCGTCAAGGTCCTGCTCCCGCTCGATATCTGTAAACGTTCCGGTAGGCTGCTTCAGGTTGACTACGCAGAAACGTTTGCCTGAGTTCCCTGGAAAAACAGAGAGGACCAAAGGATCAGTTCAGAGGGGCCGAAAGAAGCTTGACGGGAGAAGGGTGCCAGTGGACGATCCGTCTATGAATACTTGCGAAGTACGCCAAGGACTTTGCCCTGGATGCTGACATTTGTGGCCGGTGCGTAGATGGGCGCCATCTCAGCGTTGGAAGGCTGAAGGCGGATCATGCTGCCTTCGCGATAGAAGCGCTTGAGGGTAGCGTCGGAACCATCGACGAGAGCGACGACGATCTCGCCCTCGCGCGCTGTGCGGGTGCGCTCTACCAGCACGTAGTCTCCGGAGACGATGTGCTCATCGCGCATGGAGTCACCGCGAACTTCGAGCGCGAAGACCTCACGATTGCCGATGATGTCACCGAGGGA
>DASTSJ010000209.1:0-2943 GCA_035760765.1 Edaphobacter sp.
GGACTCCGCGTATGCGGTCGTCAACATGCGAATCATGGCACGCATCGGTGCGCCTGTGTTCGCCGAGATCGACAAGGACATTAAGCGCGTCGTCCCCTGCATGCATTCGGTCGGGGCGCCGCTCGAGCCTGGCCAGCAGGATGTGTCCTGGCCCTGTAACGACACCAAGTACATCGTTCACTTCCCGGAGACACGCGAGATCTGGAGCTACGGCTCAGGCTATGGTGGCAACGCTCTGCTCGGCAAAAAGTGTTTCGCTCTGCGCATCGCCTCGAACATCGCTCGCGACGAAGGCTGGATGGCGGAGCACATGCTCATCCTCGGCGTCGAGTCGCCCACTCATGAGAAGACCTACGTCGCCGCAGCATTTCCATCGGCATGCGGCAAGACCAACTTCGCCATGATGATTCCGCCTGCAGGCTTCGAGGGCTGGAAGGTCTGGACTGTCGGCGACGATATTGCGTGGATCAAGCCCGACGCCACTGGGAAGCTGCGCGCCATCAATCCCGAGGCTGGATTCTTTGGCGTAGCTCCCGGAACGTCCGCGAAGACCAATCCCAACGCCATGGCGACGCTCGCCAAGAATACGATCTTCACCAACGTTGCTCTTACTCCCGAGGGCGGCGTCTGGTGGGAGGGCATGACCGATACGCCTCCAGCCGAGTGCCTGGACTGGCAGGGCAATCTCTGGACTCCTGCCATCGGCAAGAAGACAGGCAAGCCCGCCGCCCATCCCAATGGCCGCTTCACCGCACCTGCCAGCCAGTGCCCGACCATCGATCCTGACTGGGAGGCTCCGGAAGGTCTACCCATCTCGGCGATCGTCTTCGGCGGCCGCCGCTCCACCACGATCCCGCTGATCTACCAGGCCTTCAACTGGTCCGGCGGGGTCTACGCCGGAGCCACGATGGGCTCCGAGACGACTGCCGCCGCAGCCGGAGCACTCGGCAAAGTGCGTCGCGATCCCATGGCCATGCTGCCCTTCTGCGGCTATCACATGGGCGACTACTTCCGGCACTGGATCAAGATGCAGCGCAGTCTGACCTCCACGCCGCGCATCTTTCACGTCAACTGGTTCCGCAAGGACACCGAAGGGCGATTCCTCTGGCCCGGCTTCTCCGAGAACATGCGCGTGCTCAAGTGGATCGTCGATCGTGTGCACGGGCGCGCCCAGGGCAAGGAGACCCCGATCGGCTGGACGCCCCACTACGAAGACATCCGTTGGGAGGGGCTGCACATCTCCGAGGAGAGACGCCGCGCCATGTTCGACGAACTGCAGACGGTGGACCGCACAGCCTGGCGCCGCGAGGTGATGGAGCACGAAGAGCTCTTTATCGCTCTGCACGATCACCTGCCGCCGGAGATGATCTACGAGCGCGAACTGCTGATTTGCCGGCTCTAGATCAGCGCGAAATGGGTCCGACCTCTAAACACAAAAACACCCCTGAGGAATTCACCTGCATCTAAGACTTCTGTCTCTTGACGGTTCTAAAATTTGCAGCTATCTTGATTGCTGTGGCAGGACTCCCTTCGGGTTGAGTCGGTCATAACGAAGTCCACCCACTTCGTTGATTAACGGAATACCCACGCAACAGCCCCCACCGCGCTGCGTGGGTTTCCTTTTTGATGGAAGGATTTCCACCCACCGGACTTGACGCATCCTCGGGATCCTTTTACCCTTTTACCTGATGGGATTGATGCACATCGCGGCCTGTACCTGTTGTCCTTGTTGTATGGACACCTGTTGCTGCTGCGCTGAACTCTCCCTCGCCTGACACCACCAAATAGCTCAGGCTCAGAAGATCTCAGAACCCACGTAGCAGCCCTGGTCGCGCACGTGGGTTTTTCATTTGCCCGGCGCAGACCCTCAGACAAAGTTCACTGTTGAATCGAGGCAACTATGGCAGCCCCCCAAGTCTCCAATAGCCGCATCAATATCGATCTGGTCGCAGTCGCGATTGCGCTCACGCTGGCAGCGCTGATCCGCTTCGACCTGATCCCCCCGATCGGCTTCTAGGAACGCTTTCGTGTCCGTCCAGACAGTTCCGGTCAGCGCGCCAGCGCCGTCGCTCAGCACAAGGTTTCTCCGCGTGCTGCCGGGTGTACTCCTTCTGTTCGGCATCGGTCTTCTAGGCAAGCTTCTGGAACACTCCTCTGTCGTCCTCCGCACCACACATCCCGGTTTTCCCTTCCCTCATCTTGAATACGTGCTGTGGGCTATCCTGCTGGGGCTGGCCATTGGCAATACCTTCGGGGTCGCAAAGTTCTTTCAGCCCGGAGTCGCCACCTATGAGTTGTGGCTGAAGCTCGGCATCGTACTCGTCGGCGCACGTTTTCTCCTGCAGGACATCCTGCACATCGGCGGTCTTTCGCTCGCGCTCGTTGCGGTCGAGTTAACCCTCTCGCTCTCGATGATGCACCTGCTGGGCCGCATCTTCCGCCTGCCTCCCAAGCTCACCTCACTGCTCGCCATGGGGTCCAGCATCTGCGGCGTCACCGCCATCATGGCAGCCCGCGGAGCCATCGAGGCCGAAGAAGAAGATACCTCCACGGCCATCGCCGCCATCCTTACGCTGGGAGCAATCGCGCTCTTCACCTTTCCTGCCATTGGCCACGCGCTGCACATGAGCCAACAGGGCTATGGCATGTGGGCCGGCCTCGCCGTCGATAACACTGCAGAGTCGCTCGTCACCGGCGCACTCTATGGTGAGGAAGCCGGTCGCTGGACCGTGCTCGCAAAGACCGCGCGGTCGGGATTCATCGGCTTCGTCGTGCTGGCCTATGCCGTCTACTGGTCCTCGCGCGGGCTCGCACCTGACGTGGAACACAAGGGTGTGTTTCTTTGGCGCAAGTTCCCGAAGTTCATCCTCGGCTTCATCGCGCTCTCGGTCCTTGCAACTGCAGGCTTCTTCACGCCCAGCCAGCTCACCAGCCTCGCGAATC
>DASTSJ010000210.1:0-10777 GCA_035760765.1 Edaphobacter sp.
GTGGATCGAGGTTCATTGAAACGCATCGAGAGAACGTCTCATACGCTTACTGATCAGTGTTGTTCTGAGGATGAGATTGTTCCTGAATGGAACGAACTGCCAGCTCCGAGCTGCAAATTTCAATATAGGACTCTTTAAGTCGCATATTTTTGTTGATATAGGACCATATCTGTCTTATATTCCAAGTATCGAAGCACTTGTGATTCTGGAAGAGCTGATTTCGCCGGATCGGTGAGATCAGCATGACTAGCTGAAGTGAAGTGGAAGAGCAGATCCCCGCGGGTGAATCTCCTGGCAGAGACCGCGAGGACCTGAGAGTCTGCCTGTCTTACGACAGCAGATTGCTTGTGATTATAGGAGTGCCGTTGGCGCGGATCAACGGAGCTCCAGTCCATTTCCTTCCAAAACCTGATGCGTTGCGTGAAATCGCCAGCGAGAGGCGATCGGAGCGGTTGCTGCCCCCTCGTGCCTTTTTTCAGGCTTGCGGGAGCACTTAGCAAGGAGATGGATGATGAAGAAGCAGGCAAGAAGGAAGCATCTGCAGCGTAGGTTCGTAGCGTCGAGAAATTGGCTCGCAATGGGAACACTTGCGGCGACCGTGATGGGGGCAGGGCGCCAGGCGACGGCAGCAGTTACAGCAGGTGGCGGTGCTGTGGGTGCTTCAGCAGCGCCTTCTGCGGGATTGCCGGTCAAGCGAGTCAACATTCCTGCAGGTGCTCTTGACGCAGCGATCGCAGCGTATGAACTGCAGACAGGAGTGCACGTCAGGGTCAATCTTCCGCAGGGAACGCTCGAGGGGTTTCAGACGAAGGGCGTCTCCGGTCTGTTCGCCGAAGATGAAGCGTTGGAGTTGCTGCTGGCCGGGACGGGATTGAGTTTTCGGTTGGCAGGAGACGCCAAGGCCGTCGTGGGGCTGCGCGCCAATGATTCAGTAGATGTTTCGACATCGGCGAACTCGGTTGCCTTGTCTCAATTCACAGAACCACTGAGCGATGTTCCTCAGACGGTAAATGTGGTTCCGCAGTTCGTCATGCAGGAGCAGGCCGTGACGACGATGCGCGATACGCTGCGCAACGTGCCGGGGATCAGCATTGCTGCCGGTGAGGGTGGAGCGCAGGGTGACAACCTTACCATCCGCGGATTCTCCGCACGCAATGACATCTTCCTCGATGGCATTCGTGACTTCGGTTCGTACTATCGCGATTCGTTCAACTACGACGCGGTAGAGGTGCTGCAAGGACCGGCCAGCGTGGAGTTCGGCCGAGGTTCGACCGGTGGGGTCGTTAATCAGGAGCAGAAGCAGCCCATGATGCAGGAGGCCATCAGCGGATCGTTGCAACTGGGAACGAATCTGATGCGTCGTGTGACCGCAGATATCAACGAGCCGCTTCCTGCTCTGGGCTCGGGCACGGCCCTTCGGCTGAATGTGGCGGGAACGCAATCGAACGTAGCGGAGCGCGATATCACCGAGGTGCGGCGGTTCGGTATCGCTCCTTCGATTGCTTTCAAACAGAACTCTCCGACACGTTTCCTGGTCAGCTATCTGCACGAGAGCGAAGACAGCACGCCTGACTACGGTCTGCCGTACTTTCTGTATAAGCTGCCAAAGGTCGATCACACGAACTACTACGGCTTTGCAAACGACAATTATCTGCGAACGAATCCGGATGTAGTTACGGGACGCGTGGAGCATGACTTCTCCGCGCCGGTCAGCGTGCGCTCGACGCTGCGGTGGGCCAACTACCCTCGCCACGTTCGCATTACGGAGCCGCAGGTTCCCAACACTCCGGTCTTTTCAGCGACTGGCGGGGTGAGCATGGTGACATGCGTTCCTCCCGCGTGCTTCCCGATCAACTACGATCCCAACCTCGTGCAGGTTCGGCGCAATCAAATTGCAGCCAAAGGTGCGGAAGACATGTTGTGGGACCAGACAAGTGTGGTGGCGCGTCTGAAGCTGGCGCATGTGGAGAACAACGTTGTCGTCATGCTGGAGGGAGGGCGCGAGCGTTCACATCCGCTGCGCACGTCCTATACGGTTCCCAATACTTCGCTGCTGCATCCCAATCCATACGACCTCTTTGATCCGTCTTCGGGGAGCATCCGGTCGAACACGCATGTATCGTCAACGTCCTATGGCCTGAACCTGCTGGACACGTTGAAGCTGACCCCCTGGCTGCAACTCTCCGGGGGCATCCGCTTCGATTACTTCAACACAGACGCACTGACAGACGCTGTTGGATCGACTCCGGCGACGCATGTAAACAGGCTGGACAAGCAGCCGACGTACCGCGCAGCGGTGGTGATCAAGCCGCGACACAACGGCAGCGTGTACTTCGATTACGGTACCTCCTTCAATCCTTCAGCGGAGTCGCTCTCGCTGAGCGGAAACAATGCTGCGCTTCCGCCGGAGCTGAACTCCACGACCGAGATCGGGACGAAGTGGGATTTCATGAACGACCGGCTCAACCTGAGCGGGAGCTACTTCGCGACGGAGAAGCAGAATGCGCGCGAGACGGATCCGACCAACACCGCGAACACGATTCTTGTGGGTACGCAGCTTGTGCGTGGCGTTCAGGTTGCGGCGATCGGGCATATGCCAGCGCACTTCGATGTCATCGCAGGCTATGCGTTCCTGAACGGGCGTGTAGAGAAGAGCATCTTGAACGCCTCGCCGTGGTCTTCGCTGTATGTTGCGGGCGATCCGGTGTATGGACAGTTTCCATACTTCATCTCGCCGAAGGGATTCCCGTTTGCCAATGTTCCGAAGAACAGCGGAAACCTGTGGGTGACGCATGATCTTTGGTGGCACTTCACGGGCGGCTTCGGAGGAAACTATGTCTCGGCACGCCGGGCCAGCTCTGCAGCCATGGTTGCGGCGTACGACAGTGCTACCCCGGTCCCTGTAACGGATGTGCCGCTGACATTCAAGTCGATCCCTGGGTACTGGACATTCAACGCGATGCTGCGCCGCCCTATCTCCGATCATCTGGAGTTCCAGGCAAACGTGATCAACCTGACGAACAAGTTCTATATCGATCAACCTCATCCCAATCACCTGGTTCCGGGTGAAGGGGTCAATGCCCAGATGGGCTTCAACGTGAAGTTCTGAATTGATAGGCACGGCAGGCAAGTGTGTTTTCCGTGCCTGTCAATTTGCCGAAGCGAGAGACTTACGAATGCTGATTACAATTCCGAATATTTTGAGCGCCGCAGAAGTTCAACAGGTCTGCGCAAAGCTGGACTCCGCCAATTGGGTCGACGGTAAAGTGACCGCGGGTTACCAGGCCCAGCAGGTCAAGGACAATGAGCAACTGGCGGAGGCCTCTCCGCTCGCTCTGGAACTGGGAGATGTAGTCCTTAAGGGGCTGGCGCGGTCGCCTGTATTTATGTCCGCGGCGCTGCCGCTGCGCGTGTTCCCTCCCATGTTCAACCGGTATCGTGGAGGAGGGCGCTTTGGCACGCACGTGGATACAGCGATTCGATCGGTCGTGCCGTCAGGGCAGAGGATTCGTACCGACGTCTCGGCGACGTTGTTTCTCACTCAGCCTGAGGAGTACGACGGCGGCGAGCTGATCGTGGAGGACACGTACGGTGCGCACAGCGTCAAGCTGCCCGCAGGACACATGGTGCTCTATCCGGCGACCAGTTTGCATCGTGTCGAGCCGGTGACGAGGGGAGCCCGTGTCTCGAGCTTCTTCTGGATTCAGAGCATGATTCGTACGGATGCGGACCGGACGATGCTGTTCGATCTGGATCAGACGATCCAGAAGCTCGCGGTGGAGCTGCCGGGGAGTCCGCTGGGTGTGAATCTCACCGGGATCTACCACAACCTTCTGCGACGCTGGGCTGAGATGTAGATTGAGCGATCAGGAAGGGAGAGACTGGCCGGACGAGACCTGAGGCTCGGAGTCGGGCAGGAAGAGGCTGA
The DNA here is from genome assembly GCA_035760765.1 of Edaphobacter sp. Taxonomy (GTDB): domain Bacteria; phylum Acidobacteriota; class Terriglobia; order Terriglobales; family Acidobacteriaceae; genus Edaphobacter. The sequence continues at coordinate 3,929 of DASTSJ010000210.1, forward strand.
ATACAGTGCCATGCCGCTCAGGGTGGTCGCTGCTGCGGAGTTGAATGCGTCCCTGGTGCCGGTCGATGATGCCGGAGGAGATCCAGAGGCCGAGGCCGGTGCCGTTGAGTTCCTTGGTTGTGTAGAAGGGCTCAAAGATGCGGTCCCGAACCTCTCGAGACATTCCATGCCCCGTGTCCGCGATTGTGATACGGATGCCTCTGCGGAGGTTGCCCCGTGTGGAACGATCGAATGCGTCGTGCGCTCGTACCAGCAGCCTTCCGCCCTGACGCATGGCATCGATTGCGTTTGCGATCAGATTGTTGAGCACCTGGCGGATATCGTTTTCGAAGCACCGTATGGGGTGTGTCGTACGGAAGTCGGTTTCGATCGAGATGTGCGAGTTGAGAAGGCGCCCCTGGTAGAGGTTGAGCACCGCCTCAACCAGTTCCTGCGCGGTGACGCACGTCGCGCCGACAGCCTGCCGATGGAAGCGAAGTGTCTGGGTTGCGATCTGGCAGACGCGGGATAACTCGCTCTGGGCGGCGTTCACGTACTCTCTTGCCTGCGAGGGCAGGCCGCTGGAGATGTCGACGAGGTAAAGAAGATTGGTAATTGCTTCCAACGGGTTATTGATCTCGTGGGAGATGGAGCTGGCGAGTCGACCGACGGCTGCAAGTTTTTCACTCTGAATGAGAGCAAGCTCGGCCTTGCGCTGATTTGTAATCTCGTGGATGACGGCAGCGATTGCCTCCACGGTGCCGTCTGCTCCGAACACAGGAGAATAGTTGACGTTCCAGTAGCGATGCACGCCGGGGCGTGTCGGCAGCTCTCCTTCGAAGATGTGGTTGCGAATGGTCTTTCCGCCCGCGACCTGGCGGAAGAGATCTTCGATGCCCTGGAGCGGAGCCAACTCCGTGATGCGTCGCCCGAGAATCTTTTCCACGGGAAGTCCCAGGATGTCGGCCTGGCGATCGTTGACGCGAAGATAACGAAATTCGACTGGATCGAAGAGAGCAAGACCGATGGGGGCAGTCTTGTAGATGGTCTCAAGTTCTGCGCGCTGACGCTCTGTCTGCTCCTGCCGCTGTTGCAGAATCTGCGAGGAGACCTTCCGTTCCGTAATGTCGATACAGAGCCCACGAAGGCGCGATGTCTGGCCTTCAGTGGTGATCGCCTGGCAGCGGGCTTCGATCCATCGCAGGGATCCGTCATGGACCCGGACGGGGAAGTCTGCGACTACGATCTCTCCGGTCTGCCGGGTATGCCGCAGCATGTCGTCGACCGTGGAAAGATGCTCGGCAGGAATGTGACGCCGTAGAGAACGCAGGTTGGACACCTCTTCAAACGGATGTCCAAAGACCGGGTACGAGCCGATGCCGTATTGAATCTTTCCAGTGGAGAGATCGACATCCCAGGTGGCGACATGCGCAGTCTGCTGCACGACGGCGAGAAGATCACGCTGACGGATGAGAGCCAGATCAGACTCACGGCGAGCCGTGATGTCGCGAAAGAAGATGATGACGCCGTCATCGGAGGGCTTGATCTGTATGGAGAGCCAGAGATTGAGAGGCTGGGGATAAAACTCTTCAAACTCGGTCGCGAGGTTGTCTTGCATCGCGCGGGTAAAGTAATGCCGGTAGCGTCCTTGTTTGAGGAAAGGAAACTGCCGCCAGATGTTTTTGCCGAGCAGATCGTGTTTGGGGGAGAGCAGCTCCTGAGCGCGACGGTTGAGGAAGGTAAATTGTCCTGAGCGGTTGAGGGTGATGACCGCATCGCTGGTGGCCTCCAGCACGCGCAGCAGCTGGCGGGCTGCGGAGTCGCGGAGAAGCTCTGCTCCTTTTCGGTCGGTGACGTCTCGGAAGACGACTGCAATTCCGTCCTGCGTCGGCAGAATGGTGATATCCAGCCAGAGATCACGGCGTGCGCTGAAGTGTTCCAGCTGGCAGCCGACGCCCGTCTCCATGACCTGGCGATATCGTTCTGCCAATGGAGTTCCCAGAATCTGTGGAAACATCTCCCAGATCGTTCCGCTGCCGACATGTTGGGGCTCTATACCGCCAACTCTTGCCGCTTCCTGATTCACAAAGGTGATCTGCCAGTCGCGGTTGATGCAGGCGACGCCGTCCGGAATCCGTAACAGCAACTGAGCGAACTGCTCATTCTCCAAATCGATCTGCCTGCGGTTGAGAGTGCGTCTCTCAAGAGCGGATTCAGCAGGCGTCGGGGGATTCGTCATGAGGTCAGGGTTTCCGATACAAGGTACAGACGAAGAATAGATGCACTAAAGCTTACGTTCCAGAGAGGCTATGCGAACCTCAAGGGCTGCAATGGTTTCGGTGAGACGGCCTAGCTCGGCCTCCAGATGTTCGATGCGGTCATGCTGCACAAGGTTCTCAGGAACGACCGAAAGTGAAGCCGTTGAGCCCGCCATCTCTGCCGATCCGCCAAGCAGGTGCATATAGCGCGACTCGCGTGAACCCGGCTGGCGCGGCAGAACGGTCACCAGTGGTCTGGTATTGCCTGACTGCGGATTGGTATCGGAGTCTGCCGGGCGTGCAGCCAGGCGTTCCAGCGTGGACTGCACGGAACCGATCTCATCAAAGGTGTAGAGCCGCTCCGAGCGGGAGCGCAGCTCGCCCGGGGTCTGCGGCCCGCGAAGCATCAGCAGGCATACCACAGCGGTCTCATCTCGACGCAGGTTGAAGACGGTGCGGGCGCGGTGCTCGAATTTGAGGACGCGAGCATCCTGCAGGACTGTCACAAGGCCTATCTCTTCGAGGGCATGAAGCGCCTCACGAACCTCGCCTTCGGTAAGCTCCAGCACCGGGTCGCGGCTGGAACGCTGGTTGCAAGCGTTTACCAGTGCGTTGAGCGAGAGCGGATAGCTGTCCGGAGTAGTGATCTCTTTTTCAATCAGAGAGCCAAGGACGCGAATCTGGGCCGGGTCGAGCAGCATGCCCTCCAGTCTACAGGCACCGGAGAGCCTGGATTTATCTGCAACAAAGATAGGCCTTTAAAGGCCGCTGGACTTAAGAGGGAGAGAAATGACCGGAAGGCCTCTGGCGCCTTCTAAATACCTTCTCTACACTGTTAATGGCGAATGGAAAACAGGAATGGCATTTTGCTTTTCCCATTTGCTGCAAGCTAATAATCCCCCTGGAGTCTGGAATGAAGAAATCGATCGGGCTTTGCCTCGGAGCAGCCCTCGCAGCCGCTTTTTTATCGGGCGGAACGGCGAGAGCCAAGAACGCAAATACGACCGCGAACGAGGTGTATCGCCTGCACATGTTCCACACGCACACAGGGGAGAGCATCGATGTCGTCTATCGGATCGGGGACCGGTACCTGCCGGAGGCGATCGATAAGCTTAACCATTTTCTGCGGGACCATCGCACGCAGACCGAGAGCCATTACGATCCCAAAGAGTTTGATGTGCTGCACGCCATCATGGAGAAGTTGGGGCGTCCTGACGGTGAGATCGATATCGTCTGCGGATATCGCACGCCCTGGAGCAACAACTTCCTGAGGACGCGTTCGGCAGACACAGGAGTGGCCAAGAACAGCCAGCATGTGCAGGCGAAGGCGATTGATATTCGCGTTCCGGGAGTCTCGACAGCAACGTTGCGGGATACTGCCCTCAGCCTGCATGCAGGCGGCGTCGGGTATTATCCCGTCAGTCAGTTTGTGCATGTCGATGTAGGGCCGGTCCGCGAGTGGCAATACGGACACGCTGATGGAACCGCCAAGCGTTCGGTCGCCCGCGCCAGCAGGCATCCGCGGCATCATCGTGTAGACGCGGTCGCATCCGGCGCATAGTTATTCCTGCGGCATCCGCGCCTGGAGTGCCAGGCAGATTTGGGATGAACTCTCGTGTCATGCGGAGAGAATTCCGCTAGACTCGCCCCATGCCAAAATGGCTGGCTCCTGTGGGACGGGCTCTATACGCGATCGGGTTGGGCTCAATCGGCCTGATGCATTTCTTCTACCTGAACTTCCCCTGGGTCGTTGTTCCGGACTATCCGGACCGTATGCCCTTCCGTCTGCTCTGGATCCTCGCAATCGGCATGGCGCTGACGGTTGCGGGCCTCTGCATCCTATTCAATCTGCGTGGAAGGAAGGTCGCCACATGGACTGGAGTGGGCCTGTTGACCCTGGTCGTCGTCGCTCACGTTCCCACCCAGTTGGCCGGACAGTACGTAAAGGTGCTGGGTGCATGGACGAACGCCCTAAAGGAGATGGCGCTGGCCGGAGGAGCATGGATAGCGGCACTTACCCTCACCGGCAAGGGAGGTCAGGTATCGCCGTGGCTCGAGCGAGCCTTGCCAGCGGGGAGATACATGTTCGGCGCGATGCTGATCCTTTTTGGGCTCGACCACTTCCTCTACCCGGCGTTCGTTGCGTCGCTGATTCCGGCCTGGGTTGGCGCGCAGATATTCTGGACTTATTTTGCCGGTGCGGCACTGATCGGGGGCGGCATCGGAATCATGGTGCCGCGCGTTGCCCGCATGGCCGCGCTGATGACTGGAGTGATGATCTTTTTGTGGATCCCGATGCTGCATCTCCCTCGCGCAATCGCCGACCCCTACATGAATGTAGGAAATGAGTGGGCGAGCGTATGGGAGGCTACGGCTTTCAGTGGGATGGCGTTGATGCTTGCGTCGCTGCCAAAGTAAGTCAGTATTCTGTTCTCCTGAAAGAAACGAAGGCCGCCATTGCTGGCGGCCTTCATAGTTTTGCGCCGAAAAGCGCGTTTCGTTCAATGCTTAGTCGCCTGCGACGAGATCCTTGTCCTCGGTCTTTGCGGGGGCGGCAGGCTTGATCTCGCCGATGGCGATGAAGCCGGGCTGCTCCTGCTCCTTGAGTATCTCCTTGCGGTAGAGCTTGGCCATGCGGGCGTTTTCGGCGTCCTGCTTCAGCTTGGCGTCGCGTGCGCGGATCTTCTCCTCGCGGGCGTTCTTTGCGATACCCAGCTTGTCGAAGGTGTCGTTCGCAGCCGAGTTGACATGAGCCTCGTTGAGGACCAAGTCGTACTTCTCCTGGCGCTCGAGACCGACCTTCTTGCCGCCGGCGAAGATCTCATGACGGCCATGCTCCTCGTACCACTTGGTGAGGGTGGCGGTCATGTGCATCTTCTCGATGATGTTTCTCCAGCCCACACCGGTGTTGTAGGCGCAGAAGCTGATCTCGCCTTCCTGCGTGGCGTAGGGGATGATGCACTGCTCGGTACGACGGAAGTCGTAGTTGAACAGGTCCTGGAACCACATGCCGGCGATGAAGAGGAAGTTCCAGCGATCGGCACGGCGCTTCTGGATGTCTTCCATGGTGCGGTCGCCGGTCACCTTACCGTAGTCGCGGCCGGTGGCGCCAAAGCACTTATCGAACTTCTGCAGCAGGTCCATGATGCGGAAGTGGGTAGGAGCCTTGGTGGGATCGTAGTTACGAAGCAGTGCGAGCGATACACCGAGGATCGAGAGGAACTTGCCGCGGGCGGCATCGTTGATGCGGGCGACGTCCTTAGCCAACTGCACGGCGTCGAGGAACGCGGTGACGGGAACGGCTTCCTTGGTCTCCTTGTCGATCATCAGCGCCATACCGATACCGCAGTTCGGGTGGCAGCCGCAGGAGAGCTGACCCCAGTCATGGTCCGGTCCGTGAACCAGGTCGGCCCAGTCGGAGAAGGTGGACATGAAGGAGATCGGGAACCAGTCGCGGGTGCTCTCGCCGAGGCCGGTCTGATTGCGGATGTCGTGCGCGAGGTGCGACAGCGTGTAACGCTGTGCGGCGCGGCGCTCGTCGGAGACCTCTTCGTCGCGGCCAGTGAAAGACACGGGCTGGAACGAGAGGAAGTTGATCTTCTTCGGGTTGTCGAGAGCGAACTCGATGATGCGGCCAACCTGCTCGTTGTTGATGCCGTTGACGATCGTCGTTACGGGGACGATGTCGACGCCGGCCTCGTGCAGGTTATGGATGGCCTGGAGCTTCACGTCGAACGCGTTGCCGACCTTGCGGTGCGAGTTGGCAGCGTTGCCGATACCGTCGAACTGCAGGTAGGCGTAGCGCAGACCAGCCTCAGCAGCTGCCTTGGCGAACTCCTTCGACTTCGCGAACTCGATACCGTTGGTCGCGGCCTGGACGGAGTTGTAACCAACCTTGCGGGCGTAGGCGACGGCGTCGAGGAAGTACGGAGAGAGGGTGGGCTCGCCACCGGAGAACTGAACGCTCATCTGACGACGCGGCTTGATGGTGATCGCGTTGTCGAGCATGGTCTTGATCTCGTCCCAGGTGAGTTCGTGGACGAAGCCGACCTGGTTGGCGTCCATGAAGCAGGGATCGCACATCATGTTGCAGCGGTTGGTCAGGTCGATGGTCAGAACCGAACCGCGGCCGTGCGTGACGGTGGACGTCCCGTGATTGTGGAGCTTCTCGTCGTTGTGCGCGCGGATGTCGCGGCCGGGGAAGACGTCCTCGAGGTGCTTCATCATGGCCGGGTCGATGGACATGACGTCCTCAAAGTGACCGTGGATCGGACAGTCCTTAACCATAAGGATCTTGCCGTCGCGCTCGATGATCTGGGCTTTGATCTCGCCAACCTTCTCGTTGAGAAGGATCTCGTGCGGCAGCTTGCCGTCGACGATCTGCTGGCGAATCTCAGGAACGCACTTGGGGCAGAGGGAGTCGGTGGTGCGGGGCCATCCTAGCGGGGGCTTCTCTTTCTGGTAAGACTTCAGGAGTGGCTTATCGCTCCACTTGGGGGTAAAGCTAGGGTTGGGCGAGATCGAGTTCAGCTTGTCGAACACTGCCCAGGCGGCTTTTGCGCCGTATGTCAGGGCCTTTTCGGCCAACTTTGCGGACTTTGCCATATGCGTT
>DASTSJ010000211.1:0-9624 GCA_035760765.1 Edaphobacter sp.
TGCGCGATGACGAGCGGCTGGCCCCCGTCCTTGAAAAGATCACGCAGCAGACCTTCCGGGCTTCAGAGATCGTAAACGGTCTGCTCAACTTCTCGCGAACCAGCGGGACCGAGTTCGCCGACGTCGATCTGAACGAATTGCTTTCCGATACGCTCGTGCTGCTTGAGCATCAGTTTAAGACGGCACAGATTCGCGTCGAAACCAACTTTGATGCGCAGCTTCCCAGCGTCCACGGCAATCGGGGCAAGCTGCAGCAGGTCATCCTGAACCTCATGCTCAACGCAAAGGACGCGATGTTCGGACGTCCGAATGCCACTCTTCGTATCGCTACCTTCCGGGGTGCTGGCCGCGTCCTGATACGTATTCAGGACACCGGTAGCGGCATCGAGCGCGAGCATCTGAACCGCATCTACGATCCGTTCTTCACCACCAAGACGAAGCCCCAGGAAGGCGCCCACAAGGGCACCGGCCTGGGTCTCGCGGTAACCTATGGAATCATGCAGGAGCACGCTGGAAAGATTCACGTCGAGAGCGAGGTTGGCGTCGGAACCGCCTTCCAACTAGAGTTCCCGGTGTCTGCTGCCCGGACGCTCGCTTCGCCTGCAATATCCCCTGTCTCGATTGAGGAGCAGGATAGGAAGACGATTCATGCCTGACATCATCACAGACGCGTCCGAGGAGTCCACAACGAAACGCGCCGCAGATCATATCGCTGGAAACCCCCGGATCCTGATCATCGACGACGAAGCAGCCATCCGCGAGTCCCTGGAGACGATGCTGACGCTCGAGGGATTCTCCGTGACTTTGACGGTGGATGGCACTACCGGAATGGAGCAGTTGTCGCGCAACCAGTACGACCTGTTGCTGCTGGATCTTTCGTTGCCGGGTGAGAGCGGACTGGACCTTCTTCCGCGCATCGTGGAGATGTACCCCACGCTGCCGGTCATCATGATCACCGCCTTCGGCACCATGGGCAATGTTGTAGACGCCATTCGGGCCGGCGCGGAGAACTTCGTCCAGAAGCCCTGGGACAACGAGAAGCTGCTTGCAGACATTCGGACGGCGATTGCCCGCCACCGTGCTGAAGAAGAGGTCGTTCAGCTCAAGCGCACCCTGAAGCAGCGCTATAACTTCGAGAACATCGTCGGCAAGAGCGAGCCGATGCTGAAGCTCTTTGACCTGGTCGCGCAGGTCGCCCCCAGCCGTTCCACCGTGCTGATTCAGGGCGAGAGTGGCACCGGTAAGGAGCTGATTGCCAAGGCTATCCATGCCAACTCCCCGCGCCGCGATCGTCCTTTCGTCCCGGTCAATACCGGTGCAGTGCCTTCGGAGTTGCTCGAATCCACACTCTTTGGCCATCTCAAGGGCGCCTTCACCTCCGCCGTCGCAGCTAAAAAGGGCCTCTTCGAGGTGGCAAACGGTGGCACCCTGTTCCTCGATGAGATTGGGACCATGACGATGGACATGCAGGCCAAGATTCTCCGCGTCCTGCAGGATCGTCGCTTCATGCAGCTCGGCGGAACGCAGGAGATCCAGGTCGACGTTCGCATCATCGCGGCCACCAACGTGAATCTTCAGGATGCTGTTCGCGCAGGCCGTTTCCGCGAAGACCTTTTCTATCGGCTCAACGTGATCACGCTTGAGCTTCCCCCGCTGCGTTCGCGGCGCGAGGATATTCCATTGCTGGCTGGTCACTTTCTCAAGTTCTACTCCGCAGAGAACGGGATGGAGGAGCGCACCCTTTCACCCGAAGCCATGCGTGTCCTGATGGACTATGAGTGGCCGGGGAATGTGCGCGAGCTTGAGAATGCGATGGAGCGCGGAGTCGTCCTTTCGACCAGCAAAGTCATCCACCCTGAATTGCTGCCCGCGCAGCTTACGGGAAACACCTACTCTGCCAGCCTTCTGGAACAGCAGCCGAACGCCTCCCTCTTCGACCTGATGGAGGAGATCGAACGGCGTATCATCACCGACCGGCTGGAGCGCTGTCACTGGAATCAGACCGAGGCCGCAGAGTATTTCCGCATTCCACTTTCGACTCTGAACCAGAAGATCAAGCGGCTCAACGTCGAGATCAAGAAGCGGAATCGCGAATAGGGCCGTGTGATTCAGCCACGACTGAGGTGCGGCTGAATCACGATCTTCATCGAATCGGGCTGTGGGTTTGATGCCAGCTCAATCGCGGCCACAGCATCTTCCAGCGAAAAACGATGTGAGATCAACTGCGTGAGGTCGAGGCCATTGCGAGGACCTTCGAGCACAAGCTTCGAGACCTCGTCCTGAATCGCAACAGACGCGCTGTAGGAACCCATCAGGGTCTTCTCATCCATGCAGACTGCGGCGGGATCGAAGGGCGCCTCGCCGTGCTGGGTCGCTGCAAACAGCATGACGCGACCGCCAGGGCGGATCGCATCCATGGCGACCTTGATCAGTGCGTTCCCACCTACCGCTACGAGTGCAACGTCAGCCCCACGTCCCTCGGTCGCCTCCTTCGCTGCTGCAACGACGTCGCCGCGCCCATTCAGTGGGCGGTCTAGGCCGAACTTCGCCGCCACGGCATGGCGCTCCGGATAAAGATCGCTGGTCAATACAGTTGCTCCGGTTCTGTGGGCAAGTGCTGCCAGCAGGATGCCGATGGGACCCTGGCCGATGACGAGCACTGTCTCATCCGGCTGCAGCTTGAGCATCTCGATGGCCTTGTAGCAGGTGTTCGTTGGCTCGATGAAGGATGCCTGCTCGAACGAGACGTCATCAGGAATCTTCACGAGGCCGCGTCGCACGATCCAGTCCATCACGCGAATGTATTCGGCAAAGCCGCCGCCAGACGGTTCAAAGCCTGCGGTGCAGCCGACCTTCTTGTAGGTGTCGCACTGGGCGAAGGTGTGCTTACGGCAGTAGAAGCACTCGCCGCAAGGAATGTGGTGGTATGCCATTACGCGATCGCCAACGGCAAAGTCTTTGACTCCCTCACCGACTGCCGCGATGGTACCGGCCATCTCATGTCCGAAGACACGGGGCGCCGAGTGCGAGCCGGTGTGAATCTTCTTGAGGTCGGTCCCGCAGATCCCGCAGGTGTGAATCTTCACGAGCACCTCGCCGTGGCCGATCTGCGGGACGGGTATCGTCTCCACGCGAACATCATCGACACCGCGATAGACCGCCGCGTGCATGGTTGCTGGGACCTTCATCTGCTCACTCACTGTTTGCTGCTCCGTTCAAGGGGGCACGCCCCATCGTCTGTTCTGCCAGAAATATGTTGACGCTCTCTGCGAGCGAACGGGCTGCGACGGAGCTATTGCGTCCCAGCTCCATCAGCGAGCCCCAATGCTGCGGGCGCACGGCCACATGCGAGAGAAATGAGGCTATCTGCATCTGCCCCTGTGTGTCGATAAAGCGGTTCAGGTCCGGCAGCGTAGCATTCTCTGAATCCGAGACTGCCTTGAAGCAGTAGAACGGGACCTGCCGCATCATCGCGAGGCGGGCCACCGTGGCGGCCTCCATGTCCACGAGAGAAGCCGAATAGCTTTCGTGAAGACGACGCTTCTCTGTGGCGTCCGCCACCTGCGGCGTAGTCACCAGGCGAAGAGCCCTCTCTCCTGCAGCAGATGCGAACCGCTCGCCGGTTTGCACGTCAATCACTTCACAAGGCAGATAGCACTTCCCTGTTTCCATCTGGGGTGTCAGTGCGCCCGCCCAGCCGACGGAGAGCGCGAGGTCGAGAGCGCCGAGAAACTCGGCTGCAGTGAATGCACGAAGAGCGGCGTTTGAACCCATGCCTCCACTTACAGCAATCAGCTCGTGGCCGTCTCGCAGCGTCTTCCAGACCGCGAGGCCCCGAACGCCGGAGTGTTGCGGCTCCCATCCGCGCACCAGCGGCTTCAGCTCGCCCGGCATTGCTGCAATGATCCCGATCCTCATGGAGTCTTTCCCTGCGGCGCAGGAGCATAGCCATGCGTCACGAACCAGTCAATTGCGGAACGCAGCGCGTTATAGATCGGCACGTGCTTGAAGCCGAGCTCGCGCTCGGCCTTCGCAGAGGACGCGAACATCATCTTCTTGCCCATCCGAACGGCCTCGACCGTTGCCCTCGGCTCCTTCTTCAACAACTTGCCGGTGAATGTCTCATCGAAAAACGCGAAGGCCATGGCGACGGCGTGCGGAACCTTCATCGTAGGAGAGGGCAGTCCCGTGATGGCTGACATCCGATCAAGGATCTGCTTTAGCGTCAGGTTCTCACCACCCAGGATGTAACGCTCGCCTGGTCGCCCGCATTCGAGCGCGGCATAGTGCATCCTCGCGACCTCGTTGACGTCGACCAGGTTCAGTCCAGTGTCCACATAGGCTGGAAACTGGCGGTTGAGGAAGTCGACGATGATTCTTCCGGTTGGCGTAGGCTTCGCGTCTCCTGGCCCGATGGGAGTCGTCGGATTCAGGATCATGACATGCTGGCCTGACTGAGCGGCTTTGATCGCCTCCTGCTCTCCCAGGAACTTCGAACGCTTGTAGTGACCGATCATGTCCGCCAGGGACACAGGCGTGTCCTCGTCCACCACGGAGCCATCCGACTTGAAGCCCATCGTCGCCACGCTTGACGTGTAGATGACGCGGGGAATCCCGACCTCGCGGGCGAGGCGCAGTAGCTCGCGCGTACCGTCAACGTTGGCGGCATACATCTCGCCGGGATCGCGCACCCACAAGCGATAATCCGCGGCGACGTGCACCAGAGCATCGCATCCGGTCAGCGCACTCCGCAGAGCCTCGGGCTTTCGCAGGTCCCCGGTCACGATCTCCGCGCTGATACCCTCAATCGCAGCGAGATTGCTTGTCCTACGAGTCAGCAGACGCAGCTTTGCGCCCTCGGCCGCATACTTCTGGGCCACGTGGGATCCTACAAAGCCTGTCGCTCCGGTGATGAATGCACGCACTAACGATTCCCCAAGGGCGGGAGTTCAGCGAACGAAGTGCGCCTTAGTCCAGCTTCTCCGGTTCGATCTGAATGTTCTTTTCGCCGGCGGCCTTCTTCTCCCAGTACTTCTTCACCCAGGCCTCAAAGCTCTTGCCGGCTGCCGTGTCCCTGCCCGTAAATGCAAGCGCAGCGATATCAGAGTACGCCACGTTCACCTTGGAGCGGTCGTTCGTCGGGATGACGCGTGCGAAAGAATCTGCGAGCGAGCGGCCCGAGCGCCGATCGAAGAGATACCCCTCTACCTTGGAGCCGTTCTTCAGCGTGATGGTGATGTCGCCGCGATAGTCGAAAGCCTTTTCGAGCGCCTCGCGAATCTCGGCCTCGGTTGCGAGAGTAGGAATCCAGCCCTCCAGATTCTCCTTCTCGCGCCCAGCGATCGTCTCCAGCTCATCCGCACTGTGCTGACGCAGCTGCTCGATCTTCAGGTGTTCCTGCTGCTCTGTCGCCATCGTTCCTTAGTCTCCTGAGACCGTCTGAAGCTCATTATCGGATGCGCTGCTCTGGATCTGTACCAGAGGGGTCGCGTGCTCCGGCTTCCACTCATTCAGCAGCTTCTCGGCATCCGGATCAGGATAGGTGGAGGGGAACATGTACTTCGATGCCGTCACCAAAAATCCCTTCAGTGAGCTGAAGTTGTAATCGACAGCGCTGGCCTCGTGACCGGAATGCACCATGCAGTTGGCGCAGCGCGGATTGCCGCTCTTCGCGCCGTAGTTTTCCCACTGGGTGGTCTCCATCAGCTCCTCGAAGGTATCGGCATAGCCGTCCTGCAGGAGATAGCAGGGCTTCTGCCAGCCGAAGATCGAGAAGGTCGGCATACCCCAGGGGGTGCATTCGAAGTTTCGCTTGCCCATCAGGAACTCGGAGAAGAGTGGATGCGTGTTGAACTGCCAGGACTTCTTGCGGTTCGACAGGATCGCGCGGAAAAGCCGTCGCGACTTCGCCTTGCCGAGGAAATGGTTCTGGTCGGGAGCCTTGTCGTAGGTATAGCCCGGCGAGACCATCATGCTCTCAACACCAGCAGCCATCAGCTGATCGAAGTGCCGGCGGACGGAGTTCGGGTCGGCGCCATCGAAGAGTGTCGTGTTGGTGGTCACGCGAAAGCCTGCAGCGACAGCGGCGCGAATACCTTCCATGGCAATGTCATATCCGCCTTCACGGCAGACGGAGAAGTCGTGATGCTCGCGCTCGCCGTCGACGTGGACCGAGAAGGAGAGGTACTTCGATGGCTTGAAGAGGTGAAGCTTTTCTTTAAGAAGTAGCGCGTTCGTGCACATATAGACGTACTTCTTGCGCGCTACCAGTCCCGCAACGATCTCTGGCATCTTCGGATGCAGCAAAGGCTCGCCGCCCGGGATGGAGACCATCGGAGCGCCGCACTCTTCCACGGCACGGAAGCACTCCTCCGGGCTGAGCTCGGACTTGAGGATGTGGGCGGGATACTGGATCTTCCCGCAACCTGCGCACGCGAGATTGCAGCGGAACAAGGGCTCAAGCATCAGGACCAGCGGGTAGCGCTTCCGCCCCTTGATCTTCTGCTTCAGCACATACGATGCGACCGTCCAGGCCTGTGAAACCGGTACTGCCATTCGGAGGTTCCTCCAAAGAAAAATTCGTTACGCAGCCGACTCGGCTGCCTCGCGCTTCATGGCGCGCTCATACGTCGTCAACGCCAGCAACGGGAAGTACTGCTTGTACAGGTGGTATCCAAGATAGAACACCCGCGGAAATCCCGTTCCCGTGTAGTAGCTCTCGCCGTTCCGTCCGGGCATCAACTCATCCCAGCTTCCATCCTCGTGCTGCCGCTCGATTAACCATCGAACGCCTTTTGCCACGGAATCCGACCTTGTATCGCCTGCGGCCAGAAGACCCAGGATCGCCCAGGCGGTCTGCGAGGGCGTGCTTGCGCCGATTCCCCTCTGGTTCGGGTCGTCGTAGGTTCCGCAACTCTCACCCCAGCCGCCGTCGGTGTTCTGAACGCTTCGGATCCATTCGGCTGCCTGCTGCACTGCCGGTTCGTGGTTCCATACGCCCATGCACTCCAGTCCGCGCAGCACCAGGAAGGTGCCGTACAGATAGTTCACGCCCCAGCGGCCAAACCAGCTACCGTCCGGCTCCTGCTCCTTAAGGATGAACTGGATCGCCTTTTCGACTCGCGGATCTTTGCGGGTATAGCCATAAGCCGACAGCATCTCCAGAGCGCGCCCCGTGATGTCTGCCGTCGGTGGGTCCAGCATCGCGTTGTGATCAGCAAACGGGATGTACTGGAAGATCATCTTGGTGTTGTCTTTATCGAAGCTCGCCCAGCCGCCGTTCTTGCATTGCATGGCGAAGACCCAGTTGATGGCGCGCTGTGCGGCCTCATACTGATTCCGCTCCCGCGGATGGTCGACCGCATTCAATGCCAGCAGCACCTCGCAGGTATCGTCGACATCCGGATAGTGGTCGTTGTTGAAGAAGAAGCACCAGGCACCGGGTTCTACGTTGCGAACCTTTTCGGCCCAGTCGCCCTTGTACCGGATCTCCTTGGATAGCAACCAGTCGGCAGCCTTGATCATGCGAGGATCGGTACGGGAGACTCCAGCATCGCCCAGGGCAGAGACAGCCTGCGCGGTGTCCCAAACGGGGGAAAAGCACGGCTGCATACGGAAGGTCGGGGTTGGATAGTCGGGCGTGCCTTCGGGGCAGTCGATTCCCAGTTTCTCAAACTCGTCCATCGCCCGGATCACCTGCGGATCATCCAGCGAGTACCCCAGGCATCGGAGCGCAACAATGGCATTCAGCATCGCCGGATAGATCGCACCCAGCCCATCGGACTTTTCAAAGCGCGCGAGCATCCACTTCTCTGCCCGACGGATCGCCATCTTTCTCAGCGGACGAATGTGGACACGCTCGAACCAGTGAACCATGCGGTCGGTCAAGAGGAAGAAGTTCCTCCATCCGATCAGGTTTTTTCTGTCCCAGCGAAGGTGGAGATCGGCGTTCTGTCTGCCGCCCACAAAGAGTTCGTCGATTCCCTGCTCCGGTGGCAGCTTCTTGAAGGGCTTCTTCGCATAGATGATCGAGAGCGGAACCAGAATGCCGCGCGACCACGAGGAGATCTCGTAGATGTTGAAGTATGCCCAGTTGGGGAACAGCACGATCTCGGGCGGAACCGCCGGGACGGCATCGTAGTCATACTGACCCAGAGCGCAGAGATAGATCTTGGTAAAGGTGTTGCACTCGACGACGCCGCCGTGGGCCAGCACCCACTCGCGGGCCCTCACCATGAGCGGATGGTCCGCCGACCAGCCCATCAGTTTCAGGGCCAGGTACGATTTCACGCCGTAGTTGATATTAGAAGGGCCGCCGGGATAGAGGCTCCAGCCGCCGTCCTCGTTCTGGTGCCGCAGAATCTCGTTCATAGCCCGCTGCAGCTTACCGGGGTCGCCGGTTCCGAGCAGCGTATGCATGAAGATGTAGTCGGCCTCGAGCATAACGTCGGCTTCGAGCTCTCCACACCAGTAGCCGTCGGGGTGCTGCTGTCCGAGCAGCCACTCCTTCGAGCGGCGGATCCCTTCGGTCACCTGATGCAGACCAAGGTCCAGCCGGCCAAACCGCGGCTGTTTAGGCTGGTTCGGTGTTTGCGGGTTCTCTGAAATTTTGCTCATCTACGACTCTCTGAAAAGCCGCGATCTCGCTAACCACCAAAACCGCGAGAAGCGGTTACTCATTCTCCGCCTTACTGGGCGGGTTGCGGGGCCGATGCGATCGCCTGAACAATCTCCGGAGGAAGTCCAAAACGCACGTTCTCGGGCATGACCTCGACCTCGTCGACGGAGCCGTAGCCCTTGGCCTGCAGGTATGCGACGACCTCCTGGACCAGAACTTCAGGTGCCGACGCTCCAGCGGTCACCGCGATTGCGTTCATCCCATCCAGCCACTCCGGCTTGATGTCCTCTGCCTTGTCGATCAGGTAGGAGTTCGTTCCCAGGTTCTGGGAGACCTCGACCAGACGGTTGGAGTTCGAGCTGTTGCGGGATCCGACGACCAGAACCACGTCTGCGCCGTGGGCGACGTTCTTGACTGCCGTCTGGCGGTTCTCGGTCGCGTAGCAGATGTCCTGCGCGTGCGGACCGACGATATTTGGAAACTTCTTCTTGAGCGCATCGATCATGTACTTCGCCTCGTCCAGCGAGAGCGTCGTCTGGGTGAGATACGCCACCTTGTTCGGGTCGGGCACGATGAGCGCTTCCACCTCTTCCACCGTCGAAACAACCTGCGTCACCTCAGGAGCTTCGCCCTGGGTCCCCTCGACCTCTTCGTGATCACGATGGCCTACCAGCACGAGCGAGTAGCCCTGCTTGGCAAACTTGATGGCTTCCACATGCACCTTGGTGACGAGAGGACAGGTTGCATCGATTACTTTCAGGCCTCGATCCTTCGCACGCTGACGCACTGCAGGCGAGACGCCGTGAGCCGAATAGATCACCCTTGCTCCTTCGGGAACCTCGTCCAGCTCGTTGACGAAGATGGCGCCCTTCTTGGCCAGATCGTTGACGACGTAGCTGTTATGCACGATCTCCTTGCGAACGTAGATCGGCGCGCCAAAGGTCTCGAGCGCAATACGTACGATGTCGATCGCACGAACGACGCCTGCGCAAAAGCCACGGGGCTTC
>DASTSJ010000212.1:0-3553 GCA_035760765.1 Edaphobacter sp.
TGGGCGTGGGGACCCTGGCGCTGATCGCAGCAGTTGCTCTTGCGAAGACCGTAATCGCCGCCGACACGGGAACGGCGGACATGCAACTTATCTCAAATGCAATTCGTGAAGGTGCCGAGGCCTTCCTTCGACGGCAGTACCGAACCATCGGGGCCATCGCGGTTGTGCTCGCCATCGTGCTCTTCATCGGCTACCACATGTCAGACCGCATGGCTCCCTTCGCCGTCAAGACCGTGGTCAGCTTCCTGGTAGGTGCCATCTGCTCCGCGCTCGCTGGATATACCGGTATGTACTGCTCCATCCGGGCCAATATCCGCACCGCGTCAGCAGCGCGGACCAGCCTTAATAAGGCGCTGCAGATGGCGTTGCGCGGAGGAGCCGTAACCGGTCTCGTCGTGGTTGCCCTGTCGCTGCTGGGAATCGGCGTCCTCTTCCTTGCCTTCGGCGGTCTGGATAATCCTCAAGCCGTCCCCTACCAGCTTGTCGGCTTCGGCTTCGGAGCTTCGCTTGTCGCTCTCTTTGCGCAGCTCGGAGGCGGTATCTATACCAAGGCTGCTGACGTCGGTGCCGACCTCGTAGGCAAGGTCGAGGCCGGAATCCCGGAAGACGATCCCCGCAACCCCGCCGTCATCGCAGATCTGGTCGGTGACAACGTGGGTGACTGCGCCGGTCGTGGTGCCGATATCTTTGAATCGACCGCTGCCGAAAACGTCGGTGCAATGGTGCTTGGGGCGGCACTCTATCCGGTCTTCGGAATCAAGGGCATCCTCTTTCCCCTCATCGTGCACGCCATCAACCTCATCGCCAGCATTGCCGGAGTCTTCGCGGTCAAGTCCACCGAGCAGGAAGATCCCATGCACGCCCTCAACCGCGGGTTCTATCTCACCTCGGTCCTGGCACTGCTTGGCTTCGCCGGAGCGGTCTATGCCATGCTGAACGGACCCGGTGTGCAGCCCATCTGGTTCCTCGGCTGCGGCCTAGTCGGGCTCGCGACATCCTTCCTCTTCGTCTGGATCACCGAGTACTACACCGAATCGGTTTACCGCCCGGTCAAATCCATTGCACAGGCCTCACTCACAGGACCTGCAACCAATATCATCAGCGGCCTCGCTGTCGGAATGGAAACCCCGGCTCTCCCAGTCATCGTCATCTCCGCAGCACTGCTGCTCAGCTACTACTTCGGCGTCCGCGGCCTTGAGGGTATCGGTGGCATCAGCGAGTACGAGAAGGGAATCTACGGCACCGCCATCGCCACCATGGGCATGTTGAGCTGCGCCGCCTACATCCTCGCCATGGACACCTTCGGCCCCATCACCGACAACGCCGGCGGCATCATCGAGATGTCGCACCAGCCGCACGAGATTCGCGAACGCACCGATAAGCTCGACTCGGCTGGCAACACCACCAAGGCCCTCACCAAGGGTTACGCCATCGGCTCCGCGTCGCTGGCAGCCTTCCTCCTCTTCTCGGCCTATCTTGAAGAGATCAAGACCATCGTCACCGACAAGGTCATCGCTGCCGGAGGATACATGCCGGCAGGTTGGAGCTTCACCAACATCAATCTTGCCCAGATTCCAGTCTTCGTTGGCGCTCTACTGGGAGCCATGCTGACCTATCTCTTCAGCTCGCTCGCCATCAAGGCCGTCGGCAGAACCGCCCAGATGGTCGTGCAGGACGTGCGTGCTCAGTTCAAGGAGAACCCCGGCATCATGGAAGGCACTTCAAAGCCCGACTACGGCAGGTGCGTTCATATCGTGACTGGTGCTGCCCTGCGCGAGATGGTCGTGCCCGGCGTACTCGCCGTTGGCCTTCCGGTGGCGGTCGGCCTTATCTTCCGTCACTTCAGCTCGGCCTACCATGCAGGCACGACAGCCTATGCTCCCGGAACCATTCTTCCTGTGCCTGCCATCGGTGGCCAGCCTGTCAATCTAGCCGGAGCGGAAGCTGTCGCCGGTCTGCTGATGGTAGGAACGATCTCCGGCGTACTGCTGGCCATGCTGATGAACAACGGAGGCGGAGCCTGGGATAACGCCAAGAAGTTCATCGAGACCGGACAGTATGGCGGCAAGAAGAGCGAAGCTCATAAAGCCGCGGTCGTAGGTGATACCGTCGGCGATCCCTTTAAGGACACCGCAGGTCCCAGCCTTCACGTGCTTATCAAGCTGCTTGCCACCATCACACTGGTGCTGGCCCCGCTCTTCGTCTAGAAACTTACTCAGTCGGAGCAGGTCGCTGTGCCTGCTCCGACTGATCTAACCACGCCGCGACGGGCCACGTAACTGCTGTCTCTGACGATCTGCAGTTGACACATCCGGATGGATTCGGCTAGCCGCTATCTCCTCTGCTGCGAGTCAATTCCATCTATAACCGGTACAATCTTCTTCGGTGGCGTGAGTTCTATGCCAGCCAAGGAAAAAGGTTTATGGCTCGTCAGTCTGCAAGTGGAGTAGCGGAAAAGAAGAAAGCGTCCGGGGCAGTCAGCGGAACCACGCTGACCCGCGAACAGCTGGTTGAGTTCTACCGGCTGATGTATCTCTCCCGGCGAACCGACGATCGCGAGATCGTCCTCAAACGCCAGCAGAAGATCTTCTTCCAGATATCCTGTGCGGGCCACGAAGCCCTCCTGGTCGCAGCCGGAATGGCGATGCGTCCCGGCTACGACTGGTTCTTCCCCTACTATCGTGACCGCGCCATCTGTCTCGCGCTCGGCAACACCGTCGAAGATCAGCTTCTGCAGTCGGTCGGTGCTGCCAGCGATCCCGCCAGTGGCGGTCGCCAGATGCCGTCGCATTGGTCCAGCCCCAGCCTTCACATCGTCAGCCCGTCTTCCTCGACGGCAACGCAGTGCCTCCATGCAGTTGGCTGCGCGGAAGCCGGACGTTATCTCGCGAAGCACCCCGAAGCGGCGGCCAAACACGATGGCGACTATCGCCAGTTCAAAGATGTGACCTTCCACGGCGATGAGGTCACCTACGTCTCCATCGGCGAAGGCGCGACCAGCCAGGGTGAGTTCTGGGAGGCTCTTAACACCGCCAGCAACGGCAAGCTCCCCGTCGTCTTTGTGATCGAAGACAACGGTTACGCCATCTCCACCCCGGTGGAAGCGAACACGCCAGGCGGCAACATCTCGCACCTGATCGCGAACTTCCCAAACTTCCACTTTGCCGAGGTAGACGGAACCGACCCCATCGCCAGCTACAACGCGATGGTGGAGGCAGTGGCCTACTGCCGTGCTGGGAAAGGTCCGGCAGTGGTGCACGGGCACGTCATTCGCCCGTACTCTCACTCGCTCAGCGATGATGAACGTCTCTATCGCACCGCCGCGGAACTCGAGGCCGATGCGCTGAAGGACCCGATCTCCCGGATGCAGATGTGGCTTCTCCGCGAAGGCATCCTCGACGCCGAAGGAATCAACCGCCTCGAGCGTCAGGTGGATGAAGAGGTGCAGCGCGCTGCAGACAAGGCAGTCGTCGCCGCCCTCCCCACGCCGGACACCATCCTGCACCACATCTACTCGGAACATCTGACTCCGATGGACTCGCGTTTCGAGCGG
>DASTSJ010000213.1:0-2805 GCA_035760765.1 Edaphobacter sp.
GTTTGCGGAGAGGCTCGACGCGGGGGTCGAGCAGGCGAGTCTTCTTGCGTCCCACTGGGGGCTCCTGTCGTGGCGGGTGGACCCGCTCACGCTACCCGACGCGCGGCAACGGCTCATGCACGCTTGCCGGAAGCACACGCATAATAGTTGGGCGCCTTTGCAACCAGGGTCGCCTTTGGAAAGCCAAGGGCGCTTACGCCATCGAATGAGGCTAACCCTGGTGACCACCCATTCCGAACCTCTTCCTGCAAGAGGGGAAGGTTCTGCAGAACGTAGTCCTGAAAGAGGTCGTGGATGTCTTGGAACGCGAGCCCCTCGATATGGGATTCGAGAAAGATCGTTCCGTCGAAAGTCGCACCGGCGTTGTCGATCGAGACTGGCGCTTTGGTTCGAGTGAGCTCAAGAACAAAGGCCCTAGTGGTGGGGGAATCTGGCCGGTAGAAGTTGGACGCGACCTGCCGACGGAGCCCTGTTGGCGATCCCGCGAGAAGATCCAACACCCCCTCTGCAGATTTGCGCACGATACCGTCGACGCGACAGACTGACTCGTAGCGCGATCGTACGTCTGCGCTCGCCGGGACCAGAACCGGGATCCCCCTGCTACCAGCCGGCACTGTGTAGTCTGCTCCTGGAGCGAGAGGAGACAGCGTCAATATCCCACTCGATTCAGTCGGATATAGGAACGCGATAGTTGAGGAGACTTCACCGCCAGCATGCAAGGGCGGCAAGGCACCGACGGGCAGGTACGGTGACCTCACTACTAGTTGTGCGTCACTCCGTGAATGGAGCGAGGGATGAATGCAGTGTCGGTAATCAAGCTTGATTGCGCCAGCTTGGAATTGAATCGTGGCATCAATTTGATTTTTGAGCGTGAGGCTGAGCGTCTTCGTCGTTGATGCATTGAGCGGAAAGAACGCCTGCTCAGGAAGCATCCGCGGGAGTGCCCGTGGGATGTAGAACGAAGCGTATCGCGACAGCACGCCTTCTAGCGATACCAGTTGACCGTCGTCGACAAGATCGTCGAATACGGCCGCAGAGAGAGCTTCTACGCTGGCGAATACCTTGTGCGACTGCGCTGGAGCTCGGCGAATCAACGCGACAGTTTGCGCAGCCTCCCGCGTAACCTTCATCGCTTCGAGAGCTGCTTTGATGTACTCGATCATGGGCTCCTACAATTCATCGACGCCGCCCAGCATCTGGAATGATGGCCATTTTCGTCGGCGGCAACGAGGCGTCGTCCAGATATACGACGCCAACAGACCGCCACAGTACTACTGCGCAATAATAGGAACCTAGCAGGATGCCTGGGCGCGCAGCAGGGCACAAGCGCACATGGCCCCACCGTGTTGCGTCACGGCCATCCCGAGGATGGCGATTGCCTCGCTCATCGGCGTCCGCTCAGTCAATGACGAGTCCTCTGTCCGTCCAACGGCTGGCATTCTGCTGCGTGGTCCCGAGCGCAGCGAGGGCCACGTCAGCAGAAATGACCGAGTTAGAAAGCCCCTTCCACACCTGGAGAATAAAACTTACCACTGTATGGACGTGCTTGAGCTCTCCAAGTCGCACGCCGCGAAGGCGGGGCAACATTTCCTTGAGAAGATCGTTGTCTGAATTGGCGCGGCCGACAACTCCGAGTCAGAAAGGCTTGCATGCCCTACGAGTCAGTTGCTTGGATTCTCGGCGCCGGCTTCAGCAAAGCACTGGGTGGGCCCCTGCTGAACGAGCTCATCTCCGATCGCATTCGGCACAGCCTTCAGAACATTGAGACTCCGCCAGACGACAGTCTCTCTTGCTGCGTCACCGAACTCTTCGAGGACGGACGAAAACGAGGACTACTCTGGCAAGATGCCGAACAGTTCCTTGAGATGCTGGAGATCGCTGCCAACAACCACAAATCGGCAACATCAACACTCATCGCTTCGTTGGCCAGGACCCCATACGAGAAGCGCTTCCCGAATTCGGGCATCGATGCCAAGGGCCTGCTTGTAAAGATACACACGGAAGCGGTCCGCTTTGTCGCAGGCGCCTGCACGTCATTTTTATCGGCTGCAGAAGGCAATCCAGACATCGTGTCGAACTCCGAACGCTGGGAGCCCTTCGTCAAGTGGGCGCAGAGTCTTGAGACGACCGACACCGTGATCACCTTCAACTATGATCGGTCGCTGGCTCTGTTGGGCGCCTCGGAGACCTGCCCGCGACTGGACTTCTCTGTTCCACCTCGCGTTACACGCATTGCGCACGAGCCGTCTCCAGCTCGACGAAGCGTGAAAGCTTATCACATGCACGGATCTGTGGCATGGACACGCGCGAGCGCCGACAGTGAGCGCTTTGTAGACGAAGAGCGGGCAGTTGCGCACGAGAACCCTGAGCGAGCGGTGCTCGGCATACCGGGAGTGGGCAAGAAGGCTTTGGCACAGGGGCATTTGAAGGGAATTTGGGATGAAGCGTTGACTCGTCTGGCCAGCGCGAAAGCCGTCGTATTTGTCGGCTATCGCTTCCCTGAGACAGACAACATGGCGAAGCGGGCTCTCCTAGGTGCGTTGAAGGCGCAGACCGACTCGTCGCTTCACATTGTCCTAGGCCCAAACAGCCCTGATGCCGCTCGCCTGCGACGCATGCTCGAATGGACCCGGCCCGCAAGAAAAGACATCAGCGTGATCACTGATCATCAGATGTTCGCCCAAGACTTCATGGCGGTTTTCGATCGGCAAGTGTTGATCAACGCCAAGTGGAAGCCGTAAGCAGCCCCCCGCTAGTAGCTTGCTCAGCCAGGATTGCTGGCCAACGGCTGGTCTTTCTAACTCC
>DASTSJ010000214.1:0-5339 GCA_035760765.1 Edaphobacter sp.
GCCATCATGGGACCGTCGGGATCGGGCAAATCAACCCTGATGAATCTGATTGGTTGCCTAGATTCTCCATCGCAGGGGAAGTACTGGCTCAATGGCCACGACGTCTCCGAGCTGAATGACGACGAACTTGCCCGCATTCGCAATAAGGAGATCGGGTTTGTATTCCAGACCTTCAATCTGCTTGCCCGGGCGACCGCGCTGCATAATGTCGAGCTTCCCCTTATCTACAACGGCACCCCCGCAGCTGAACGCGAGCAGCGCGCCAAGGCGGCTCTCGACAGCGTCGGCCTCGGGTCACGTATGCTGCACAAACCGAATGAGCTATCCGGTGGCCAGCGCCAGCGCGTAGCTATCGCCCGCGCCCTGATCAATAATCCCTCCATCATCCTTGCCGATGAGCCAACCGGCAATCTCGACTCGAAGACCGGCGACGAGATTATGGCGCTGTTCGACGAGCTACACTCCCGCGGCAACACGATTGTGCTGGTTACTCATGAACCTGACATTGCGGAGTTCGCCCACCGCGTCGTTACGATCCGCGACGGCGTGATCGCCAGCGACCAGGTGTCCGGACGCATTCGCAGCTGAGCCCTTTCGGGGCGGCACAAGGTGCCTGGGGGTAGCGCAGGTGGGAACTTCATACCATTGCGCTCCTGCAACCCGCTGAGTAGCAGGATACTTACGATCCCCTATTACTCCTCCTGTACGTCGTATCCCGGTTCGACCTCTTCTCCCGTCTAATATGGAGCTATGAGACTCCCATTCGGCCGGCTGTGCGCCGCCGTTGTCGGAATCGTTGTCCTTCTTTTTTGCTGCCGGGCCTCTTCAGGGCAGGCGGGGCGATTTGACCTGACCGGACCCCGCATCGACGTACGCGTCACCCGGGGCGACAAGACTCTGCCGATTGCGTCGGTTCCCAACCTGCAGCCGGGTGATAAGCTGTGGCTCTTCGCTGACCTTCCACGCACGCAGTCCGTCCACTACCTGCTGGTCGCTGTCTTCCTTCGCGGAACGACCAATCCTCCTCCCGACAAATGGTTCTACAAGATCGAGACATGGAACAAGAAGGTGCGGGAAGAGGGAGTCACCATCACCATACCGGACGAAGCCCAGCAGGCGATCCTGTTTCTCGCGCCGGAGACCGGTGGTGACTTCTCCACCCTCAAATCAGCGGTACAAGGGCGGCCGGGTATCTTCGTTCGTGCCTCTCAGGATCTTACTGAAGCAGGGTTCGAACAGGCGCGAATCGAGAAGTATCTTGCCTCCATCCGCGCGGTTCCTCCAGGCGACCCTAAGGCCCTTAAGGAACACTCTGAGTTGCTGGCCCGCACCCTCAACCTGCATCCCAATCAGGACTGCTTCAACCGACCCATGGATCAGCAGTACGCCTGCCTGACCCAAAGCGGCAGCCAGACCCTGCTGAACGACGGCCACGGCGAAACTGTCGTATCGATGCTGTCTCGCAGCGACACGTCCGCGCTCATTGGTGCAGCGGCAAATACCAGCCTGGCGGGTGGAGGTATCTATTCCGCCTACGTGGGCGCCGTAGTTGACTTGGTGCGCCTTACCAGTAACCTTCACACCGCTCAATACCAGTACATTCCGGCTATCGCGTTTCCGCAGGACGAGGCGCTTAATCTGCGTCTGAACACGGCGCCTTCCTTCCACAATCCCAAGTCCGTCATTGTTATCGGATTGCCGTCGATCCAAAAGGCAGTTCCACCGCCCCTTCGCGCCTCGGACGCTCAGTATGTCACCTGCATGCTGAAGCCCGGTGTAACGTTGCCGGTCGAGGGAGCTCCCCTGGTCTTCTCTACGGCCTTTGCGCATGACATGGTGCTTCACATCAACGGAGAGGCTGCGCGGCAAGACATCCCTCTTGTTCCCGATCCGTTCAAGGGCGGACTTGTGCTTAGCCCGGAGCAGAATCGTCAACATGTTCCTCTTCCAGATGAGGGATTCACGAGGACCGCTGCTCAGGGAAATACCGAGAGCGCGACGAATACAACACCGCACAAAAAGCCGACGGATCCCGATGCTCCGCAGACCGATGTCACGGGAACCATTACAGGCTATTGGGGATTTGACCCGTTCACCGGCCCCACACTCCCGCTTCAGGACTCACCTGGAACGGAGTGGAAGCTGGCGACCGACTCGGTTCTGATTGCCGGCCGGGAGAATCATCTCACCCTCAGCTCCAGCGGCACTGCCTGCATCGAATCGATCACCTTTGAACGCGCCTCCGGGAAGGTCGACGAGGCGCAGTGGAAGCGTTCCGACAAGCCGAATGTCGTCGACGTCACCCTTTCTCTGAAGTCTGTCGATCCCGGAAATATTCATCTCGATGTTCATCAGTATGGCGGAGCTCCCGTCGCCTCCGTGAGAGCGCAGACCTTCTCGGAGCCTGCCCGAATCTTTGGCATCACCCTGCATGCAGGCGATACTGCCGCCAGGATCCAGGGGACTAGCCTTAATCAGGTGCGTCAGGTCGCGATTAACAACCTCACTTTCACACCCATTGGGGAACCGGTAGCCGCACCGGATCAGACAGGACCGAATCAGCACACGGAGAACCTTACCGTCTCGCTCCCGGAGTCCTCGCAGACGCCTGCACTGCACCCCGGAGACCATCTCACCGTCCATGTCGCTCTGCGCGATGGCCGGACGCTCAGTCACATCGTGACCGTAGATTCGCCGCGTCCATCAATAACCCTGCTGAATCGCGCCATCTCCAAGCAGGATGTCTCATACATCCGCCTGGCGAACCCCGACGACCTGCCTGTCAACGAAAAGATCACCTTCTCACTCCATTCGGCCTCGCCTTTTCCTCGCAACGGCAAGATTGAAGTTGCAAATGTGGATGAGAGCCTGCGCACTGACCTCACCGTGGCATCCGGCCTTATTCTGCAGAACTCTCATACGCTGTTGGGCAGCTTCGACCCACTGAGGACCTTCGGAACCTCCGCCTACGGCCCCATTCGTCTGAGACCTGTTGCTGCGGACGGCACAGTGGGAGACTGGATATCGCTCGCCAATCTTGTCCGTCTGCCTCGCCTTCAGGAGATTCACTGCCCCAGCGATCCGGCTGCCCTCTGCACACTCTCGGGCTCCGATCTCTACCTGATCGATTCCATCTCCAATGACGCCAGTTTCTCCAATCCGGTGACGGTGCCGGAGGGCTTTGTTGGAAACACGCTCTCGATTCCCCGTCCTCCCAAGAGCGGTTTTTACCTCAAGCTTAGGGATGAGCCGGATTCAGAGAACATGGTCGTGATGCCCGTTCAGATTCAGAGGCCACCAGCTCCGGCACCGCAGCCGATTGCTCCGCCTGCAGCTACACCTACGCCGGCCACACCTGCGGAGCCTTCTCCGACGCCGACTACTCCTGATATCAACCAACCGGCTCCCTCTTCAGGGACAACTCCGGACACGATGTCACCCTCTACTCCATCGCCCGCAACCCCAAAGCCTGTTCGCAAGCCGCGTTAGGTTTCTGGCAGCCATTAAATCAGGAAGGGATCCCGAATTCGGGATCCCTTCTGGAAGCTCGCAATGCCCCGCGATCCTGCCCTCTGACGGCTTTACATCAAAGGTTCAGAGCTAAGTCCGCATTTTGAACCTTGTGCATCGAAAGAGCAGCCCCTACAACTTGACATCGACGGAACTGGTCGCCCGCTCCCTCACCTTGCTGTGCTTCACGCTGTAGGTAAAGTAGACAACCAGGCCAATCACCAGCCAGACAAACAGGCGAGCCCAGTTGAGCCAACCCAGCTTGATCATCAGGTACCCATTAGCCAGAACACCCATCGCCGGAACAAAGGGTACCCAGGGCGTACGGAAGGGACGGGGACGATCCGGCTCCGTCCTGCGCAGAACGATGATCGAGATGCACACGATCACGAAGGCCAGCAGCGTACCGATGTTTACCATCTTCCCGATGTCATCGATCGGCGTGACTGCTCCGACGATGCCGGCCAGCGTACCCACGAGGAAGGTGTTCTTGAAGGGTGTGCGGAAGCGCGGATGGACCTCTGCGAAGAACTTCTTGGGTAACAGGCCGTCGCTCGCCATGGCGTAGAGAACGCGCGTCTGGCCCAGCAACATCACCAGCATGACCGACGTCAGACCCGCGAGAGCGCCGACGACGATGATGTCTGAGGCCCATGTGAGCTCGCGATCAAGGAAGGCCCGCGCCAGAGGCGCCTCAATATTGACCGACTGCCAAGGCACCATGCCGGTCAGTACAGCCGCAACACCGATATAGAGCAGGGTGCAGATGAACAGCGAAGCGATCATGCCGATGGGCAGGTCGCGCTGAGGATTCTTCGCCTCCTGCGCCGTCGTCGACACGGCATCGAAGCCGATGTAGGCAAAGAAAATATAAGCCGCTGCTGCCCCGATTCCGCTCATGCCGAACGGAGCAAACTCATGCCAGTTGGTGCCCCAGTTGCCGGGGTGTACATACTTCGCGCCCAGACCGATGACGAAGAGCACCACTGCGACCTTCAGCACGACGATCGTCGCGTTGAACTTTGCAGACTCCTTGATGCCAATCGCGAGCACGCTCGTGATGAGGAGCGCAATGACAAGTGCCGGCAGATTGATGCCGATTTCATGGCCGAAGAGGACGGGAGCGCCCAGCACCTGGTGCGCGCGAGCGAGCATGTCCGCTGTTGGAGCCGCGACGATGTCACTCATGGTCTTGATGTACTCCTGCGATCCCGGCGCCAGGGTCGGGAATTTGGCCGCCATTACCTGGCGCGCGACCTCCTCCATCGCCTTGCGGAGCCCGGTCCAGTGGTCGTAGGCCAGCCACAGAGGAAACTTGAGATTGAATACATTCAGCAGCTCGACGAAGTTGTTCGACCAGCCTGAGCTGACGGTGCTTGCACCCATCGCGTACTCGAGCGTCAGGTCCCAGCCAATGATCCAGGCAATTAACTCACCGAGGGTAGCGTAGGCATACGTGTAGGCAGAGCCGGCAAGTGGAATCATCGCGGCGAACTCCGCGTAGCAAAGTCCGGCAAATCCACAGCCCAAGCCTGAGAGAACGAACGAAAGCATAAGGCCGGGTCCAGCGTAGTGCGCTCCCAAACCTGCCATGACAAAGATGCCGGCGCCAATCACCGCACCTACGCCGAGCGCCGTCAGCTGAAACGGTCCAAGCGCACGTTCCAGCGTCTGTTCACCCTCGGCACCGGCCTCGGCAAGCAGCAAATCCATAGGTTTTCTGATAAACAGCTTCGACATATTTGTTCTAAACTTCTCCTTCTTTACATCCCCGCGGCGTTCTATTCCATAGCAGACCTACGCCGCGTCCAAACCAGGTATACCGGAAC
>DASTSJ010000215.1:0-4963 GCA_035760765.1 Edaphobacter sp.
ACGCGCACAACAAGGTCGGCACCACCTTCACCCACATCGCCTGCGCCTCGCTTGAAGGCATGACGAAGGACTACTATGCCGGCCTCGTCGCCGTCGACGAGAACATCGGCCGCGTCCTCAACCTTCTTGAGAAGAAGGGAATCCTCGATGACACCGCCGTCCTTCACACCTCCGACCACGGCTACTTCCTCGGCGAGTGGCGCTGCTTCGACAAGCGCCTCATGCACGAGCCGTCTCTGCGCGTGCCTATGATGCTGCGCTACCCGAAGCGCGTTCAGCCCGACACCGTCCGCGAAGAGATGGTCCTCGATATCGACATCGCCCCCACGCTGCTTGATATCGCCGGCGTCCCCACCCCTTCGCACATGCAGGGCAAGAGCATGCTCCCGCTCGCGACAAAGAACGATCCCGGCTTCCGCAACGAGTGGTACTACGAGTACTACGAGTGGCCCAACCCGGAGAGCGTAGCTCCCCATCGAGGCATCCGCACCGAACGCTACAAGCTCATCCGCTACGTCATGGATCCAACAGAGGGCGAACTCTACGACCTCGAGACCGACCCCGGCGAGCGCAACAACCTCTACAACAAACCCGAGCACGCCAAGCTCCAGGCCCACCTCGAACAGCGCCTAGAAGCCCTGCGCACCAGCTACCCCGAGCGCCAGAAGATCTAGTTAACACATGAGAGGACGAGAACGGCGTTTAGCAAGACTTGAGTAGTGCAGACCAGTTAGCTTCGTGGACTGTCGGCGAATTCGGCTCCAAAGGTCTCATCCAGTGCTCGCTTGTAGTCGTCAGAGTCCCACTCCTCGGGATCACCCGGCAGGCCTAACATTGCAGAGGCAGCTTCTGCGACCCGAGCTTTTAGTTTAGGGGCCTCAAGAAGACTGCGGAGAATGGGAAGAGCGCGGAGATCCCGTCTCTTACTAAGTCCTACAAGAGCCTCCTCGCGCACGTCCTCGTCATCATCCGTAATCCGCTCTACGAGGGCATCTCGGATTTCTGGAGAATCAGCCTCGCCTTGAACGCCAAGCCCGAACACAGCCCAGTCCCGAACATCAGAATCGGTATCGTGGGTCAAGATAAGTAACTTCGATACCGCTTCAGGGTCATTTGGAAAATGGCCCAGAGCACAGGCCACGGAGAATCTTACGTTTTCGTCAGAATGCGCAGCGTAAGAGGCGATTATTGGAATTGCTGCAGGGTTGTAGAGATGTCCGAGAGCCGCTATACCACTGTCAAGAACCATAGGGTCGCTCTCTCTCTTTAACATCTCCACAATGACGGGATATGCTTCGTCTCGAAAGAGCCATTCCGGTTTATCAGTGGGCACTTCGGAGGGCAAGCGAAGCTGTGCCAGAATCGCAGCTGCTCTTGCCCGCCTCAATGCGCTGTTGTCTTTGAGCCATTCCGCCGCAATAGAGAACACCTCTCTGCTTCCATTGCTACGGATTTTAGACACGGCATCCCAAGGTGCCTCGTCTTCGTAATCGCCCTGCAACGTTTGCTGGAACAGTTCATGCAGTTCGTCGGTGGTCATAGCTTTACCTTTCGATTAGGGTACAGGCGAAAAGGTGAGTTCAATAACGCCGGGTGCCCCATTCATGACGCGGCCTCATCGCGGCACGAGTGGACTCATTCGCGCGAGAGCGCGACCGTCTCGCTTAAGGGCACGGCTTCAGCCGTGCCGTCCCGGGAACTACAGAAAAGGGGCTTCAGCCCCTGAGGTCTAAACCCTGTCAAGCCCGAAATCCCACAAGCACCACAAACGAAAGCACATCGAAATGCCGATTCGTGCCTCCAAACCGAGTAACCTTAAATTATGAAGCTCAACCGCGCATTCGGCACGAAAGGAGCCATAAACCTATATATTGGAAGACTTTGAGAGGTATCCCCCTATAAAATCAAGACTTTTCAAACGAAGTCCAGACCTAAGTTCAATAAATGGAATACTTTGCGCAAAATCATGGGGGCTACCCCGCCAGTTCAACCGCCATCCCGGCAATCTCCCGCACAGCCTGCGGATGAGCCAGAGCCCGGGCCCTCTCGCCCATCGCGACCCGGCGCTGATTATCAGCTAACAGCTCTGTCAAAACCTGCAGCAGCCGCTCCGAGGTAAGCTCCGCCTCAATAATCAGCTCCGCCGCACCGGCAGCGACAAACGCCTCCGCGTTCTTCCTCTGGTGATCGTCCGCCGCCTGCGGAAACGGAATCAGCACCGCCGCCCGTCCCGCCGCAGCAACCTCGGCGACGGAACTCGCTCCGCTGCGGCACAGAATCAGGTCCGCCGCTGCAAACTGCGCGGCCATGTCATCGAGATAAGGTGTCACCGTCAGCCGTTCAAAGCCGATGCCAGCCTCGCGATAGCCAGCGAGCGTCGTCTCGGCATGCCTCGCGCCCGTCTGGTGAACGACGGTAAGCTCGGGAAATCGCTCCAGCAGCTCGCCCATGATCTTCGGCATGGTCTGGTTCAGAATGCGAGCACCCTGGCTGGCCCCGAAGACCAGCAGCCTCTGCGCCGGACCTGCCGGACGAGGCTCAATCGCAAAGAACTCCGGCCGCACCGGCGTTCCGGTCACGCGGGCGTTCCGAAAATACTTCGTCGTCTCGCGCAGGTTCACCGCCGCGGCGCTGACGTGCTTCCCGACCAGCCGGTTCGCCAGCCCCGGCACCGCATTCGGCTCGAACGCCAGCGTAGGAATCCGCAGCAGGATCGCCGCCATCATCGCCGGGCCGGAGGCATAGCCTCCTACCCCAATCACCACCTGCGGACGAAAGCTCCGCAGCAGACCGACGCACCGCAGCACACCGAGAGGAAGATCGAAGAGGGTGCGCGCGCGCGTCGCCAGGCTGACATTCTTCAACTGCCCGACCTTGATCAGCTCCAGCGGAAAACCTGCCTCAGGAACCAGCCGGGTCTCAAGCCCGCGCGCCGTTCCTACAAAGCGCACCTCGGCCCCATGAGCATCGCGCAGCTCCCGCGCAATCGCCAGCGCCGGAACCACGTGGCCCCCCGTTCCGCCACCTGCAATCAGAACCCGCAGAGCACCGCCCACGTCAGTCGATCTCGCGGGTAACGTTCAGCAGAACTCCCATGCTGGCCAGCATCACAAACAGCGACGTTCCCCCGAAGGAGATAAACGGGAGCGTGATTCCCTTCGTAGGCACCAGCGCGACGACCACGCTGATATTGAAGAACGCCTGAATAAGCACAGTCGAGGTAATCCCGAAAGCAAGAAAGCGCGCAAAAGGATCGGTCGAAAGATAAGCCGCACGCAAGCCGCGATAGCCAAGAATGATGAAGAGCGTGATCACCAGCAATGCACCGATCAGCCCAAGCTCCTCGCAGATGTTGGCGAAGATGAAGTCGGTGTGGGGCTCCGGGAGATAGAACAGCTTCTGGCGCCCCTCCATCAGCCCCAGGCCGCGGATTCCGCCTGTCCCGACTGCGATGAGCGATTGCAGAATATGGAAGCCCGTCCCGCGTGGATCGGCCTCAGGATTCACGAAGGCCAGCATGCGCGCCCTGCGCCACGGCACCCGGAAGAGCATGTAGTAAAGCACCGGCGCCGAACACAGCAGGCCGATCCCGAGATACTTGACCTGCATTCCGGCGAGATAAAGCATCAACGCCGTCACCGCCGCGCAAACCATCGCGGTACCCAGATCCGGCTCCTTCAGGATCAACGCCACGAAGACGAGAGGCGGCAGCGCTGCACGAAGCACGGTGCCTTTCCAGTCATCCATCTTGTGGATGCGGGTCTGCAGAAAGTACGCAAGAAACAGCACCAGCGCCGGTTTGGCAAGCTCCGACGGCTGAAAGCTCGCAAAGCCAAAACGGAACCAGCGGTGCGTGTTGTGGGAGTCGCGCATGGCGAAGACCCCCACAAGCAGGACCATCGTGATGCCGACCACGGTGAAGACAAACTTGGGATTGTTATAGCGGCGGTAGTCTACCTGCATCAGCAGCGTCAGGGCGACCAGCCCGGAGATGGCCCACATGCCCTGCCGCAGCATGAAGTAGTACGGCGTACCGAAGGTCGACTTCGCCATCACCGCCGACGCAGAAAAAACCGTCACCAGCCCGAAAAGTACCAGCAGCAGCACTACTCCGAAGAGCCACTTGTCGACGCCTACTCTCTTCGCCATCTTCCCCTACCTGCTACTGACCCAGCTCCTGGACGATCTTCCGAAAGGTCCGCCCGCGGTGCTCATAATTTTCAAACTGATCGAAGCTCGAGCACGCCGGAGCCAGAAGTACGACATCACCGGGAATCGCGTCCTTCGCGGCCTCATGCACGGCCACGTCAATCGTTCCCGCTCCCACCATCTTCACGACTCCATGAAGCTGCCGCTCAATCTTTTCCGCGGCAGAACCAATCGTATAAACAGCCTTGACCCGTTCCTGCAGCAGCGGGCTGAGCGTGGTGTAATCCGAATCCTTGTCCTTGCCCCCGAGGATCAGGTGAATCCCGCCGGGAAATGCGGCGATCGCCTTCATGGCTGCGTCCACGTTCGTAGCCTTGGAGTCGTTGAAGTAGTCGACTCCTTCGACGGTGCGGACAAACTCCAGCCGATGTTCGACCGCCTTGAAGCTGGCGACGGAAGCGCGGATCTTCTCCGCGGGAACCCCCGCAAGCCGTGCCGCACAGATCGCGGCCAGCACGTTCTCCACGTTGTGCGAGCCCTTGAGAGGAATCTCGGCGACCGGCATGATGGGCTCAGCCTTCGCGCCCTCACGCGGAACGAAGACGATGGATTCGCCATACACGAACGTGCCCTGCTTGATGGGCCGCCGTGTACTGAACCAGAAGATCTGCGCCTTCGTCTTCGCCGCGACCATCTGGGTTGGCTTGTCTTCGCCGTTCAGAATGAGGAAGTCCTCCGCCTGCTGGTTCTCGGTGATGCGAGCCTTCATGGCCGCATAGTTCTCGAAGCTGCCGTGGCGATCGAGATGATCGGG
>DASTSJ010000216.1:0-3363 GCA_035760765.1 Edaphobacter sp.
CCACCGCGGCAACGCCGGTCTTTGCCAGCAGAGAACGAGCCCTCTGCGCCGCCGTATCGCCGTTCAGCACGTCTTCGAGGCCCGTTGTAGAGGCAAGAATGTAGTACGCTCCGTCCGGCACATGCGGCGCCATGCCGGCAGCGCGCAGTGCGCTGACCAGCATCTCGCGCTTGGCCTCGTGCTCCAGCGCCAGCCCGGCGTAGAAGGTCTTGCCCAGCTGCTCCACCCCCGCGGCGACACCATGCTGAAAGGGCGCCGGTGCACAAACGTACAGCAGGTCGTGGAAGTAACCGATCGCCGCAATCCACCGTGCATCCGCAATGACGTAGCCGATACGCCAGCCCGTCACCGAGAAGGTCTTCGAAAAACCCGACATGACAATCGTGCGCTCGCGCATCTCGTCCAGCGTCGCCGTAGAAAGATGCTTCGCGTCCCCGTAGATGAAGTGCTCGTAGATCTCGTCGGTCAACACAAACAGATCGTGCTCGCGTGCAATCTCGGCGATCCCCTCCAGCTCCTCGCGGGTAAACACCTTGCCTGCGGGATTCGATGGTGTGTTGACGACGATAGCCCGCGTCTTCGGAGTGATGGCCGCCCGAACCCGCTCAAGGTCAAGCGCCCACTCTGGCGCTGTGAGCTCTACCGGCACCGGTACAACACGCAATGAACGCAGGGTGCCGACGTGGTAGCCGTAGAACGGTTCAAAGAGCAGTACCTCATCGCCGGGATTGAACAACGCCATCGCCACGGCATGAAAGGCCCCGGTCGCTCCGCTGGTTACAAGCACCTCACGCTCCGGATCGACGACCAGACCTTGCATCCGTTCGGTCTTTTCGGCGATCGCGCGGCGCAGCCTGGCGATGCCATCCAGCCGCGTGTAGATGTTGTGGCCCTCGCGGATAGCCGCGATGGCGGCATCGGCGACCACCTGCGGAACCTCGGTGTCGCAGACGCCCTGCGCGAGGTTTACCCCACCCACGCGGTCGCTCTCCACCGTCATGGCGCGAATCTCCGATTGCACCATCTTCGGAGCCAGGTCGCTTAGAAAAAGTCCGCGCGCCTTTGCAGTCTCAGTCTGCGCCATGGGCGCTCCCTCCAGGGTCTGAAGATATGGCTTTTATCTTATTCCGGCTTGAGAATCGCTTGTGCCCGCAAGCGAAGAGAACATTCCTGCAACACACATCCGGAACTTTATACGCGAGCGTCCTGGCTCTCAGCCAGATAGATCGCGGTGTAATCCAGGTAGTTCTGCGCATATCGCGCGATCATCTTCTGGTCCTCCTCGCCAAGGCTCTTCTTCACCTTGCCCGGGACCCCTACGACCAAAGAGCGGGGAGGGATGACCGTGTGCTCGGGAATAACCGCGCCCGCCGCGATGATCGAGCCTTCGCCGATCCGGGCGTCATTCAGGATGACCGCACCAATTCCCACCAGGACGTTATCCCCCAGCGTGCATCCGTGGACCGTGGCGTTATGCCCAATCGTCACCATCTCTCCCACCGTCACCGCGTAGAGGTTCCGCATCCCATGCAGTACCGCACAGTCCTGTACATTGCTCTTCGCACCGATCCGGATGGAATTCACATCGCCCCGCACAACCGCGTTCATCCAGATGCTCGCCTGCGCTCCCAAGACGACGTCGCCAATCACCTGGGCCGAAGGATCGACATAGCAGCTCTCGGGTATGAGAGGTTTTTTCCCTTGATAACTACGAATCATCCACCCTCCCTCCACCACATCGATTGTAGTCAGTCTGCTGCGCAGCTGGCCTTTTTCGGGTTCCGGCAGGTTCAGTTCGCAGGCAGGGTCGCTTCGAAAAAAGAGGGATCACAGAAATAAGGGTTGACATCGACCTTGATAAAACTGTTTACTACCCGACATTGAAGGTGTATGTTATTAGTGTCCACATGGGTACCATCCCATGCAGGACTCCCTGACTGGGGATGGCTGGAGGTGTTTTAGTTGGCAGAGGTTCGAGTTCAGGAAGGCGAGCCGCTTGAGAATGCCCTGCGTCGCTTCAAACGCAAGGTGCAGACCGAAGACATTATCAAAGAGGTCAAGCGTCATTCCTTCTATTTGAAACCGGGCGAAAAAAAGCGCGTCAAAGAAGCGCTCGCTCGTAAACGGAATCGCAAGAAGGTCCGCAAGGAGCAGGACTAAAAAAAACGCTCCTATGGAGGGCCCACCCTTTCGGGTTGGGTCCTCACAAGACGCCGGCGATGGACTCCCGCTATCGACTCGGCAACAGTGATGGTTTGATCACTGTCAAAACGCTGCATTTGCGCCGCTGGCGCCCCAGGGCTATTTACTCATCAATTCGGCAGGATGATGTTCAGGGAGCCTGCAGCCCTTTCCTTGAGCCGTCATTCTGCCCCGCAGACCGGGAGACGCGGCTATGGAATTTTTAGATCGTTTGTTAATCTGTGCCGATTGCGGTCAGGAGTTCATCTTCACCGCCGGCGAACAGCTTTTCTTTCACGACAAACAATTCAAGAACGATCCCAAACGGTGCAAGCCCTGCAAATCAAAGAGGGCGAACGTCATGGGGCATTCCGCTTCAGGTCCGGTAGCTGCCGGCATCTGTCGCACGGAGACCCGCACAACCTGCTCCGAATGCGGGATCGAGACGACCGTCCCCTTCAAGCCAACGCAGGGGCGCCCCGTCCTTTGTCGGCAGTGCTTCCAGAACAAGCGTGAGGCCGAACCACTCGTCGCTTCTCCTTCTCCGGAAGTGCATGCAGATCTTGGGGAGGTTCCCCTCCCTCACAGCCTGATTACGGGAGGCGTGCACGTTCCGCACCCGTGACCTGGAATACAGGTGGGAAGATGCATCTCCATCGTCCTGGCGGTTACCATGGTCAGGATGATGGAGATCCAACCTGCTGCGGAAACCGCTGAAGCGCTAGTGCGCGCCCGCACCCATCTTGGCGGGTTTGAGCTTACGGTCTGCACCGACGGCAGCTACCGCCTGGACGGCGGAGCCATGTTCGGGGTCGTCCCAAAGACGATGTGGCAGAAGCGTGCTGCTGCGGACGACCTCAATCGCATCCTGCTTGGCCTGAATTCTGTCGTCGTGCGCACCGGCGCCCACACCGTCCTGATCGAGACCGGCATCGGCAACAAGCAGAGCGCGAAGATGCGCGAGATCCATCAAAACCAGGAGCTGCTGCCCGCCTCGCTGGCCGCCGCTGGCGTTCGCCCGGAGGAGATTGACATTGTCATCAACTCCCACCTCCACTTCGACCACTGCGGCTGGAACACCCGCGAGCAGGGGGGGAAGATCGTCCCCACCTTCCCCAAGGCGACCTACTGGCTGCAGCGGGGGGAGGTGGACCATGGGCGGCTCCCCAACGAGCGCGACCG
>DASTSJ010000217.1:0-7097 GCA_035760765.1 Edaphobacter sp.
TGACTCCCATCGGAGGGCCGCATGCCGGTCACTTGTTCAAAATTGTGATATTGAGTGCTGCAAATGAGCTGACATCCTTCGGAAATTGCTTTTCCAGAGTGCGTCATGCCAGTTCCACCCAACGGATGTTCGGCGGTTGGAAGGCCCGCGATATGTACGAGGATGCCTTCGGCGTAGGGTTTGCCAGTTGCAGCATCTCTTCCGCCGACAACGGGTACCGGGCCTCCACCATTTATGCGAATAGCTGCATGACCGTCATGGAACCCCAGCGTTCCGTTGTATGTCCCGTTTTGAAGTGTGGCGAGTCCAGGGCCAGAAGGAACTGTTGAAGCAATAAAAGTGCCTACAACCTTTCCATTGACGGAAACGGTTGCTGTCGCGTTGTAGCTGGCATCCCCTTTCTGACCCGCAAACTGATCGTTATAGTGCCCGTTGGCGTCTTTGGTTCGATCCTGGAGTGTAACGGTCACTTTGCAACCCGAATCATTGTTCGTTCCGCAAGCATTCATGCCCGTTGGATCGGTTTTATTCAGCGGGTTGTTGAGCACGTAGGCGTACATATTCAAATCCTGCGGATTTGCAATAAAAGCCTCGAACCTTTTCTGATCGTCTTCGTTTCCATGCTGCCAGTGAATCCACGGCAGCGGATCGGGAGAAGTGAAGCGCCCCATGCTGCTTCCGTAGTACCGCGCGGAGAAGTAATCCAAGCCGCTTTCACTATCCCGTTCTTTGCCGGAAGTATTCCTCACCGATGCTCCGCCAACGCCTCGGTTTGCTTCGACATCTTCGCTGTGCGTTCGAGTTTGTCCCAGCTGAAGGGCTTGCCGTCGATGGCTCGCTTGATGGTCTTGAAGAGCACGATGGAGAAGACCTGGCGGTAGGTGAAGCGCTGGATCCAGATGTGGACCAGGAGCCAGGCATCGCCGCGGCTGGCGGGGTGTTTGCGTTCGAGCGCGAAGGCTAGCGCTGAGGTGAGGAAGTCGATGATGAGGAAGGCGGCGAAGAAGAGCAGCAACTTGTGGAAGCTGGCGGCCGAGGCCGATTCCGGGTGGAAGTGCTTGTCGACGAAGTAGTGGATGGTTCCGGCGACGAACATCAGGTCGATCAGCGGAGAGACGAGCGGCAGCAGGATCTGGAAGATGAAGATGTTGGGCAGGGCGAAGAGGCCCATGGCGCGGTGCCGGGTGACGGCTCCCATGTGTTTGAAGACGGCCTGCAGGATGCCGAAGGACCAGCGGAAGCGCTGGCGCATGAGGCCGTTCATATCAACGGGGGCTTCGGTGAAGGCGAGTGCCTGATCCTCGTAGATGACGGAGTAGCCCTGCTCGAGGATGTTCATGGTCAGGTCGGCGTCTTCGGCGACGGTGTCGGGATGGTAGCCGCCGCCGTCGCGCACGGCTGCGGTGCGCCAGGCCCCGATGGCTCCGGGTACGACCATGACGACATCGAACAGATCCAGGGCGCGGCGCTCGAAGTTCTGGCTGGTGATGTACTCGAGGGCCTGCCAGCGAGTCCAGAGGTTGACGCGGTTGCCGACCTTGGCGTTGCCGGCGACGGCGCCGATCTTCGGGTTGGCGAAGTGGCAGACGAGCCGGGTGATGGCGTCGTGCGCGATGACACCGTCGGCGTCGATGCCGACGTAGATCTCCTCATCGGTCTGGTTGAGCGCGAAGTTGAGGGCCTCGGCCTTGCCGCCGTTGGGTTTGGTCAGCAGCGTAAGGCGTCCGGAGGCGATGTCGGCGGGGTAGGTATTGCGAACGACCTCCACGGTGTCATCGCTCGATCCGTCATCGATGACGATGATGCGGAGGTTCTTGTAGTTCGACATCATCACGGAGCGGATGGTGCGGGCGATGACCTTCTCTTCGTTGTAGGCGGGGATGAGGACGGCGACTCGTGGGGCATAGTCGGGCGTGGCGAAGTTTTTGCGCTTACGGAGGCGGTCGATCAGGGCGAAGAGGCCGATGATGATGAGGCGGCCGCTCATCAGGATGTCGCCAACGAAGAAGACGGCGACCACGAAGTTGTTGAAGAAGCCGATGAGGAAGAAGGTGATGGAGTCGGCCCGTGCCTGCCAGCGCTGGTGCGGCGTGAGCGGAGGCATGACCTCGGCGCGGGTTTTGCCGATGAGCTCGGAGACGGGAACGATTTGGTAGCCACGCTCGCGCAACTTCGTGATCAGCATGGGAAGTGCTGCGACCGTCACAGAGCGATCACCGCCGCCGTCGTGCATCAGGATGATGGAGCCGCGGCGCCAGGGCTGGGTCTTCATGTCGGCCATCTGGGCAAAGACGCTGTCGGTGATCTCCTGAGGGGTCTTGCGGGGGTGCTCGTCCCAGTCGTTGGTGTCGATCTTGTTGCCAAGGATGACGTAGCCGAGGTTCTGGATGCGATCGACCGGAGCAGCCTGATCGTTGGTGTCGGGCTCCTGGTCGATGGAGTAGGGCGGACGGAAGTAGAGGGGCTGCACGCCGAGCTTGGAGCCGAAGAGGCGCTCGGTAAGGTTCAGCTCAAGATCGACCTGTCCCTTGGAGATGTCGCTGATGTCGGGATGGGTGAAGGTGTGATTGCCGATCTCATGCCCTTCGCGGTAGATGCGCTGCATGATGCCGACATTCTTCTCGGCCTCCTCGCCGATGAGCAGGAAGACGGCTTTGACGTTGTATTCCTTGAGGATGTCGAGGATCTTCGGGGTCCATTTGGAGTCAGGACCGTCGTCGAAGGATATAGCGACTTTTTTCGGATCGTACCCGTACTGCGTGACCGTGTAGGAGAGCGGGTAGGACTCCATGGACTCCTGCAGGACCATGCGGTATTCGAGCGGCACGGACTTGTCGTCGTCCATGGTGAGGTCGCGGGAGCCGTCCTGGGGCTTGCGGGTGATGCGCAGAATGTCGCCTTCGCCTTCGCTATCGACGTCATAGCCGGGAGCGACGCGGGCAAGGTCTTTTGCGGGATCGGCGCGCAGGGGCGTATCCCAGACCTTCCACATGGAGTTGTCTTCCTGGCCAAGCCGCCATAGTGCATAGGTCTGAATGCCGAGCTCGCGGGCAGCGCGCATCTGGTTGAGCACCGTGACGGCATCGAGGAACCAGACGTAGTGGCGCACATGCGCGTCATCATCGTCGTAGGCGAAGTGGACGTTCAGGGAGTCGTCGTCGAGGTCGATCCTGGAGTTGGAGTCGTACGCCTCCTGCCATGCCTGCTGGGTGGAGATGCTGGTGGCAGAGAGGACCTTCTCCGGCACTGCCTTGTGCCCCTTGCGGGGAGTGGCTGGGAGCGTCGTGGTCCAGTCGTAACCGTAGGCGGCGATGGCGCAGATCACCTTTTCCTTGGGGACAACTTTGAGGATGTTCTTCAGGTTTTCGACGAACCAGTCCTGTGAGGCGATAGGACCGGGTTCGCTGCCAGTCTCATGCTCGTCGTAGTTCATGACGAGCAGGCCATCGGAGTGGTCTGCGAGGAACTTCAGATCGAAATCAGGGTCGCGTGCCGGAACATTGATATAGAGGTGAAGATTGCGCGGGTGGAAGTCGTCATAGAGACCGGCGACGAGAGCCCGATATCCAGGCTGCGCCTCGGTGGGAATGTTCTCGAGATCGAGTGAGAGGCCGCGATAGTTGGGATTGGCAGCAAGGAAGGTATGGACCTGTTGGATGAAATTGGCACGCGCCGATTCACTGGACAGAAACTGTCCAACCTCAGGGATGAAGTTGTTTTTGACGGGATCGTAGTTATTGACCAGCGGCAGAATGTCTACGTTCGCGCGGCTCTGTGCGATGACGCTGGCGATCTTGTTCTCGCGATCGACGGGAATGACGCTGTTGTTCGCTATGACCTTATAGAGGCGCCCATCGACGGAGGACCCCATGAGGGCACCGTCGGGTGTGGTGACGTGCAGCCACTCCGGAAAAAGAAGGTCGATCTGGTTGATGTGCTGGCGCAGGGAGGAGTAGCTGGCGGGGTCGTCGTCCACGTAGTAGGCGGCACGCAAGCCTTCACCCGAGTTCAGCGGAACATCGGAGGGTTTTATATCGGTCTTGCGGTGAGCGGAGCGTCGAAACTTCTGATTCTTCCCGAACGGCTGGTTGGCGAGAGTGCGGTAGTTACGCTTCTGCGAGGCAAGCAGCAACTCCGGCAGCGGCTTCATGCGGATGAGCCCGGCCATGAAGACGACGCCGAGGACCAATCCGGCCAGGGCGAGCATGTCGAAGATGACCCGAAGGCGTTTCCAGCGCTTGCGTTGCGGATCGTAGAAAATCTGTTTCTTCATCGGGGAGTCTGAGCGTCCGCAATCTGGTCCACACTCAATCCTAAGCAGCCGGGTGCAAGCCGTCAACGCGAGCAGGCCCGGTGGGCAACGTTCGAAGTATGATGCATTTGCATGCCAAAGTGGCGAAGAGACCGCGTAACGTTCGTCCTGGCACTACTACTGGGACTTGCCTTACGCCTGCTCTTTGTACTGCATGCTCCGCGAATTGCAGGAGATACGCTCGTCTACGGCGACATTGCCAAGAACTGGATGCACCATGGGGTCTATGGCTATGCGGACTCGGGCGATGGAACGGCTCCGACACTCATCCGCCTGCCGGGCTATCCGCTGTTCCTGGCGTTCTGCTTCCGCGTCTTCGGGGACGACCAGTACAACGCGGTGATGCTCCTTCAGGCGTTGGTAGATCTCGGGACCTGTCTACTCCTGTACGACCTGGCAAAAAGGATCTTCGGAAGAAGAGCTGCAATGGTTGTCCTGTGGATGGCGGCTCTATGCCCTTTCACGGCGAATTACGTTGCGGCTCCCCTGACGGAGACGCTGACGCTGGCCACGATCGCCGCAGCGTTTTACGGATTGCATCGCTGGCGTGAGGACGGGATGGGATGGAACCGCTGGGCATGGCTGACTGCAGCAGCGCTGATGTACTCGCTTCTGCTGCGGCCGGAACAGGGGCTGCTAGCGGCCGCCGTGGCCCCCGCGATGTTGTGGGCTGCGTTTCAAAAGCACCCGCGAAGACTTGCGGCTGTAGCTCCGGTGGCAGCGGTCGCACTCTGCGTGGTTCTGCCGCTGGTTCCGTGGACGATTCGCAACTGGCGAAGCTTTCATGTCTTTGAGCCGCTGGTTCCGAGGAATGCGGTTGACCCGGGAGAGCTGGAGCCGACGGGCTTCAACCGCTGGTACAAGACATGGGCGATTGATTTCGCCTCGACCGAAGAGGTGTATTGGAACTGGAATACCTCAACGATTGACATTGGCGATCTGCCGACCCGAGCGTTTGATACGGATGAGCAGTATGACCGCGTGAACGACCTGCTGGCGGAGTACAACAAGACCTCAAACGCAACGCCCCAGATGGAGGCCGACTTTGCCGTTTTGGCGAAGGAGAGAATAAAAGATGACCCGGTCCGGTACTACGTAGCTCTGCCATTTGCACGATTGGCGAACATGCTCCTGCGGCCACGAGT
The DNA here is from genome assembly GCA_035760765.1 of Edaphobacter sp. GTDB lineage: Bacteria > Acidobacteriota > Terriglobia > Terriglobales > Acidobacteriaceae > Edaphobacter. Next base: position 5,458 of record DASTSJ010000217.1, read on the forward strand.
CGAGATGATGGAGATCGACCTGGAGTGGTGGAGGTGGAGCAAGCATCGAGGGCAGACGCTGTTTGCCGCGTCGTATGCCGCGCTGAACTTGTTTTATCTGGCGATGGGAGCAGCTGGTCTGTGGAGCTGGCGCAGGCGGGGATGGGATGGGAATGCGGTCCTGGCAGGGGCGACGATTGCATTCTTTGTGTTGCGGTGTGCCTTGTTGCTTACGCTGGATAATTCCGAGCCGCGATACACCCTGGAGTTTTTTCCGCTGCTGCTCCTGTGGTCAGCTGCCTTGTTTCCCTCGAGAGAGACGCAGCCCTATGTCCGCGAAGATCAGGGGTTGGCGTCCGATTAGTGGCGACAGAGATCATGCCTGCAGGCAAGTAAGCGTTTCAGGCGCCTTTTTCGAGCGGACTAGCTCAGCGGTTTCAAATCGCCGAGCACTGTCGGAATAAGCTCTGAGACGGTGGGATGGATATGCACGGCGCGCTGAATCGTGGTGTAGGGAGCGCGGGCGTACATGACGTCTGTGATGCAATGAATGGCCTCATCGCCCCCTGTACCCAGGATGGATGCGCCAAGGATCTGTTTGCTCTCTGCATCGACCAGGATCTTCATGAAGCCGTCGCTCTCGCCTTTTTCGACGGCGCGGTTCACCTTCGTCATGGGCCGCGTTCCGATGAGCGCCGGGCGCCCAGACTCGCGCACCTCGCGCTCAGTCATTCCCACCCGCCCCAGGGGCGGATCCATGAACAGGCCATAGGTCACGATTCGGTCGCTCACTTTGCGAGGATCGTTGTCCAGAAGATTGGCAGCGACAATCTCATAATCGTTGTAGGCGGTATGGGTGAAGGCTCCCCGGCCATTGCAGTCGCCCATCGCCCAGATACCCGGGACGTTGGTGCGAAGCTGGTCGTCCACCTGGATGTAGCCGCGACTGTCGGTGAGTATCCCTGCAGTCTCCAAGCCTAGGTCATCGGTGTTTGGGCGGCGCCCTACGGCCAGCAGGACATGGGACGCGGCGGTATGCAGCGGGTCCTCCTGGCAACGCACGTGCACAGCAACCCCACCGTCCTGAGCTTTACGAAGCTCGATGCATTCTGCATGCAGGCGGACGCGAATTCCTTCTTTTTCAAGGATCTGGCGAATGGTATCGGAGACATCCTCATCTTCGTGCTGTGCGAGCCGCGGCGCTCTTTCGATGATGGTGACTTCGCTGCCAAAGCGCCGGAAAGCCTGCGCAAACTCGATACCGATGTAGCTGCCGCCAACGATGGCAAGGTGTGCAGGCACCTTCTCGAGTTCGAGGAGCGTGGTGTTGGTGAGGAAGGGAACGTCGTGAATACCGGGCATTTCCGGTATAGAGGCGCGGCCGCCGGCATTGAGGAAGATCTGCGGTGCAGAGATCAGGTCATCTCCGACGCGCAGTTGGGTAGTTGATTCGAATCGTGCATGGCCGGTAAACACGGTGCAGTTTTCCATGCCTCGAAGCCAGCTCTCGATGTTGTTGCGCGAGGTCCGCAGAATGGAATTTTTGCGGGCCATCACCGATTTCAGGTCGACATTGACCTCACCCGAGACGTCGATGCCGTAACTGGTGGAGGTTCTTGCCTTGTGTGCGACGTAGGCGCTGGCGATGATCGCCTTGGTCG
>DASTSJ010000218.1:0-5863 GCA_035760765.1 Edaphobacter sp.
AGCCCTTGTTCGGCACAGCCTGGTGATACTGCGCGTGGAAGTAGAGCGAGTCCTTGTCGACCACTTTTGGTCCAGTCCGGTAGTCGATGTTGTAGTAGACGCTGGTCGCGGGAAGCTTGCCCTCATTGGTCAGCGTAATGCGCGCATGTTTTCGAAAGGGCATGGGGAAGAAGCTGTTCATGCCGCGATCATTGCCTACCGATAGCACGGCTGATTCCCAGTTGTGATAGTCCCCCAGGTTCAACCCGAAGAAGTCGCCCACCGGCGTCTCGACGCTTGGCTCGGTCTCATTGTCCCAGTAGATGCGCAGCACAATGCGTTTCAGGTGATATTTCTCTCGATCGCTGATGGTCATCCATATATGCGAGATCTGCGCCGGGCCGTCGATATCGAGCATTGTCAGAGTTCCGCCCGCAGGCAGTAGACGGTAGTCGTTGTTGGCTCCTGTTGGAGAGGTACTCGAAGCACGATGCAGCACATAGCTCTGTGGTCGCGACAGGTCAAGATCCGGTCGCACTTCCTGCGCTAAAGAAGAGGGGACAAATCCGCTGAGAACCAGAGGCAGGGCAAAGATAGCGAGACGCAACTTCATGGAACTCTCCTCGGAAAACCAGGACGCCTTTTGTGAGGTGTGGCGAGAGTCAGATCGTGACAGGTCGCAGTTGGCATCCGCAGCATTTTTACAGGAGATAGTCCATCTGCTCAACAGCGACTCAGGTCCAAATCCTGTTTTCTTGTCAGTGAAGACTGACGCTACTCAAGCTTTCCTCGGCAGCTGCTTGCGTTCCTATCCGGTGACGAGGTGGACTGGCATGATGGGAAAGAATAGATCCGCGCGGCACGAACTACAGCGTCTCCCAGCCTCGTAGTTCGTGCTCATACAGCTCCATGTTGACGCGTCTGCCTCGAAATTTGACGCCCTCCATGGTCAGGCGAAGCCTTTGTTCCGCCGCTGCCTCGCCGCGCAGCTTGATCTCGCCGCCGGCGCCGACGATGCGTTGCCAAGGCAGCCCGTTGGGCAATTCAGATCGCAGCAGTCGAGCGACAGCGCGATGGTACAGCGGATATCCAGCAGCAGCGGCTACCTTGCCATAGGTAGAAACCTTTCCTTTGGGCACGGACCGGATCACACGCCGAAATGCGTCGTCCCGAAGTTCGTTTGGGCGCAGGCCATCCTTTAGAATCCGGCGTTTCAGCTTTCGTGGATCCTCAGGCGGTCGCATCGTAGATCCATCTACTCAATCTGCGCGCTCGGGGGCCAGGCCCTCATCACCTCTGCGCAGCTGCATCTCTCTCTGCCTTGGCGCGAGCTACTTCCCGCTCTGCCTGGCGAAGACGGCTGTTGATCTCGGTATCCGAAAGCTTGCGGCCATTTGGTGCAGTTCCGGTCTTAGTACCATCCGCGTCAACCCTGATCTTCGTGCCTATGCGGTCCTGATAGGTCTTCGATCCGTCGGGCGACGATGTGTATCGCATCCCATTCGCACCTTCATAGACGATCATCCCACCAGGTTCGGTTACCAGACGTGTCCCTTTGTTCTCATACACGCTGGAACCATCAGACTTCTGCGTAATATGCAGCCCATGTTTGTCGGCGATAACGACAGATCCATCCTCGCCACGGATGTTGATTCCGTTCTTCCCGATCTCGACAGATGCTCCGTTTTCGTCCCGCAGCGAGATGGGCGCGGGTGGCTTCGGAGGTGAAGGCGGCATCGGGGCAACCGACGCTTTTTTGATCGCAATGTCCTGCTGGCTTGTGGAGATGCGGATCAGTGGGCCGCCCTTGCCTACCGTGCCGTTGTAACTCTTGTGATTGCTGTCGTCGCTACCCTGCTGCTGCAGACCGAAGTCGTTCTCCAGGTCGCCATTGGTGGTATCTGCCTGGACCGTAAAGTTGGCTTTCTCAGGCAGCGTCAGATCCACGGCGCCATTGCGATTCTCAATGGTGATGTTTCCAAGCGGCTCTGCGGCGGTAAGACTAACTTCACCGTTGCGGTTGGTGACCGAGACCTCTCCGGAGATTCGATCCAGACTGACATCCTTATTACCGGTGGCGAGAGTGAGTTGCCCTGCGACCCGGTCGGCCGAGATGTTCGACGAACTGACCTCGGTCTCTCCATCCAGACGTCCCAGCCGCATATCGGTTCGGCTGGTGTGGAACTGTACCGTGCCAGTGATGTGCTCCAGGTGCGTCGTCCCAAAAAACTCGCCGTGGATGGTGGCAGGACCATCGACATCGGAGAAGGTGAGGTCGCGGGCACGACCCTGAACCATAACGGGACCAGTGGCACTGTGTACGGAGAAGGACGAATCCCCGTTGTTGATATGCGTATTGATCGGCCCGGTGATCGCAGTCAGCGAAACGTCACCGTGATTCGCCGTCACCTCCACCGGAGCTTTGACCGAGGCGACGTGCACATCACCACGATTGGCAATGACGGTGACAGGTGCTGACGGAGGAACCGTGATGCTAAGGTCAGCCCGTCCGCCTTGAATAGGAGGCAGATTGATCTTGAGCACAGACCCATCGGTGTCAAACTTCGGGGAAAGCTCCTGTGCGCGGGTCTCGGCCTCCGAATCTGACCTGGTGTAGACCTGCTTGTGAATCTGAATGTGTATCTGTTGATCGTCGCTGCTTCCCGCCACGATGACATCGCCGCGCGGATTATTGATCATCAGGCTGCTTCCAGCCGCGAACTTCTGGGTAAGCATCTGGTCGCTCTCATGCTTGTCTCCCCAGAACTCATCCATGTTGTCGGGATCCAGGTGGAAGGCCCGATTGAAGCCTCTGTCATGGAAGCCGCTGAAGGCAAACCCGAGCAGCCCAATCAGCAGCAGGAGTGTGAAGACCCCTCCGCCCAGATAGCGCCGCCGAAACTGCGGCTCATCGGCGTGGAAGTAATGATCCCAACCCCACTCCAGCAGCATGACGACGCCAACCGCGATCAGCAGGACAGGCCACCAGTGACCGTACCAGTCCCAGAATCTCTGGGCCGAAAGCCGGCCCGTCTGGATGAGAAAGAAGACGACGCCAGTGGCGATAATCAGCAGAGGGCCGACGACGGAGGTGCGGCGCATGCTCCTCGCCTGGGCCCGATAGGCTGCCTGCTGCGCGCGCATATACTCGCGCTGCATCCTGGCCTGTTGCCGCATCGCGCGGCGCTGGTAGCGCCAGTCACTCTGCGGTGGAGGGTACTGTCCCGAAGGCGGAGGGTAGGGCGGTACTTGGTTTGCCATGGTCGTTCATCGCCCTTCCTGGTTGAACTGGTTCTGATCGGCGGACGATCCCGATGCGGTCGGTGGCGCCGGCGGCACGATCGGAGCTACGGGCGGAACAGAATAGGCCGGAGGTACTGCCGCCTGGTTGTAAATCGCCTTCTCCGCAAGGATCATGACTCCGGCGACGATGATGAACAGCGGCCAACTGCTTCCCCACGAAAGGATATGGAAGGAGGAGAGAAGGAACATGATTCCTACCAGCACCACCCATACAGAGCCGCGGAGAGCCGCGAGCAGCCTGATCCTGTAGAACTGGGTTCCATCATCGGCAAGCGTGGCGCCGGTAGCGGTCATCTTGTGCACAAACAGCCACACACCCAGACCGATCAGGAAGAACGGAAACAGCCGGTGCACCGGGAAGCCATGGAAGATTCCCATGTTGCCGAAGAGGAAGATCGCTCCCAGTCCGATCAGCCAGATCGCTCCTGTTGGAAACCGATTGCGCCCATAAGCTGCATTCGGATCAAACTCTGCCGGAGCTGGAGGATAGGGCGTCGGAACGTAAGGGGGATTGTATGGAGATCCGACAAAGTTTTCAGCCTGAGTACCCCATACCGGTCCCGCTGTGGGCGGCATTCCCGCCGGAGCCTGATAGGCAGTGTTCTGCGCCGCTGCCTCGGGTGCCGGATAGACCGGAGGAACTCCGGGAGTGCCTGCAGGTGGCGCAGCCGCCCAGCCTTTGCCGAAGCCGAGCCGTTCTCCGAGATCGTTTAATCCGAAGGGATTGGGGAGCGGGGTGTCGTCGCGACGGGCCTTTGCGGTCTGATAGGCTTCGAAGACCTGGTAGAAGATCCATCCGGTCACAAACAACCCAAAGATTCCGTGTTCGTCCGCCAAGCTGACCAGCACGGCGAAGACGATCAGGTGGACGATCCCTTTGGAATACTGCCCGTTGTACATCGCGCCTACGCCCGGAATAAAACCGAGCAGCGCTGCCAGGCCCGGGTTTGGTTCTCCATTCGACGAAGGTGGAGGAACTGTCGGGATCGGTGGAATGGGAGGAACGGGGGCCGTGTAGGGATTTGCGGAAGAGCCCGAGATTCTGGCTTCCAGGCAGGGTTCGCAGAAGACCGCCGATCCTACGATACGGGCACACTCCTGGCAGAGTGCCTTACCGCAGTTCTGGCAGAAAGCGATTCGTTCACGCTCTGGATGGTTGGCGCAGTTCATGCCTGTCCCCCTTGTTCAATTCCGGTGAAAAACCATGGGAGTGAAGATAGAAAAACTGGTTCAGGCTCATGGCCTGGTCTGGGGGAAGAACCAGGCTCGCGGGTCGAGGCGGTAAACAGGTGAGAGCGATTCAGCCCGAGGGTCCTGCTGCTGCCGGAACGCTGGCGCGGATTCGATCGCTTCTGCTGATTCTCGTCGTTGAGTCTCTGATGATCCTTTTCCGAATCGGAAGGGGTACCCTGTGCGGGGGCCGACGACTCCGGAAGCGGAGAGCTGGAGTCGTTATCGCGCTGCAGATCGCGGACCCGCGACTCCAGCTCGTAGACCACGCGCAGGTTGTCGATGGATCGGACCACCCGCGCATTCGTGTCGTAGAACGTCCGCTTGATGCTGGATGCCGTAAAGTCACTTGCCTTGAGCTCCGTAATGCGCACGCCCGTAAGGTTGAGCGTCAGCGCAATCGAGAAGAACGCCATCGCCGCCGTCATGGCCAGGCGGGGCTGCATCAGGTTGTGCCGAATCGCAGCAAACCGGAAGGAACTAGCCACTCTCCTACGGAAGGTGAGCACCTTGGCCGGTCCATAGGGGCTCGCCGCAAGGACAGGCGCAGTCTCCGGTGTGAAGATCGGGGCCGACAGGCCAAGCTGGCTGTGTTGCGAAAGAATGGAGACGGGCTGCGGATCCTCCATCGCCGGTCCGGTCGTGGACAGGATCCGTGCCAGCAGATCCGCTGACGGCTCAGGCCGGGCCTTGTGCAGCTTGCGAAGAAGGTCTGCTCCCAGGCGCGCATCGATAAACATCCGCGAGCACTCGGGGCAAATCGCCAGATGGCGGTCGAAGATGGCCTGGTCTTCCGGACTCAGACTTCTGTCCAGAGCATCGGTCAGCATCGCCTCGCACTGAGCGCAGTGGGCCGGGTCCGGAGACCGGGAGGGCTGTGCATTACCGAATTGATTCATCTCTGCCACCTGAAACCACCTCGCTCTCTATCCTTACATCATCTGTTGTTTTTCTATACGTTGTAACAGCCTTGCCAGTTCCCCGCGACCGCGACTGATGCGGCTTTTCACCGTTCCTTCGGGGATGCGGAGCACCTGCGCGATCTCCTTATAATCCATATCCTCAAGGTCACGAAGAATAACAGCCTCCCGCAGCTCCGGAGATAGCTGTTTCAGCGCCTCCTGGATGCGTACCTTCAGCTCCAGGTTGGCAAAGTGCTGTTCCTGAGAGTCGCGCGTGTCGGCCAGCCGGTCCGCCATCGTAGGGCCGTCTTCTTCGCCGTCAAAGCTAGCATCGAGTGAGTCGGAGGCTCGCTCCATGCGGGTGCGACGGAAATGATCGACCAGAAGATTGCGCGCGAGCGTCGTGATCCACGTCTGGAAGCTGCCCTTCTGCAGGTCGAAGCTGGCCA
>DASTSJ010000219.1:0-4477 GCA_035760765.1 Edaphobacter sp.
AATACAGGGATCCTTCGCTTTGCTCAGGATGACGGCGTCGGACGGTCTTCCGGAAGGCGCACTAACGGCTGCAGCCAGGCTAGAGGTTGTCCGGGAGATTGTTTACCAGCGCTGGAGATTTCGATGGGGGTGAAGGTTTCGACCCAGGTCTGGAAGATTGGGGATCGGAACGGCGAACCGCAGATCCTTCGACTGCGCCTCTCGCGGTGAGGCTGCGAGATGCTTCGCTCAGGATGACACCTTGGCAGGGAGTGGCTCGATGCTTGAGGTAGGGGAGTTCTGTTGGGCAGCTGTCGACCCGACCAGCAGAGTTCCGGGATCATTCGCGGTGCATTCCGGAATCATTCGCGATGCATTCCGGGATCATTCGCAGGAGCAGGATGATGGGGCCGCGGACTGCTGGGACGCGAGGCAAGATCCCTCACTTCTTCCGAATGACAGATTGAGGACAGGCGGGAAGGGGGCCATGCGCTGGTAGACTCACAGGAGGAGCGGACCTTTGATAGAGCTGGCATTTTCGATACTGGCCTCTGACTTTGCTCATCTGGCCGATGAGGTGAAGGCGGCCGAGCGTGGCGGCGGCAGCATTGTTCATGTGGACGTGATGGACGGCCACTTCGTACCGAACATCACTTTTGGCCCTCCGATGGTGCAGGCGCTGCGCCCGGTGACGAATCTTCCGCTGGACTGCCACCTGATGATCGAGAATCCGGATGAGTACATCCCGGCGTTTGCGGAGGCGGGTGCGGACCTGCTGAGCGTTCACCAGGAGGTCTGCCGTCATCTGCACCGCACTTTGCAGTTGATCTCGGACAACGGCATGCTGCCAGGCGTGGTCATCAACCCCGCGACCCCGGTGGATACGCTGATCGAGGTGCTGCCTATGGTGCACTACGTCCTGGTGATGAGCGTGAATCCGGGGTTTGGAGGGCAGAAGTTCCTTCCTTTTGCGGCAGAAAAGATCGCTTACCTGGCTGAGTTGCGCAAGCAGATGGGGCTGAACTTCAGGATTGAAGTGGACGGCGGTATTGCTCCCGATACGGTCGGCTCGGTCGTCAAAGCAGGAGCGGACATGCTTGTGGCCGGGTCTGCGGTCTTCAGCAAGGGCAAGACGGAACAGAATGCCAGGAAACTGCTGAAGGTTGCGCGGGCGGCGGCACCAGACAAGGCGACCCGTAAGGTCTAGAATAAAGCGAAGCCTGGGCACCGGTGGGAGTGCGAGGCGGATGTGAGGTTTACAGCTGATGAATCATCGTTCTTCTTTCTTTCCCAGCCTTCGGGCTGCGGTGCTCGCGGGTGTCGCGGTAGCCATGATGGCTGCGCCGATGATGAGCCGTGCGCAGGACAATGCCACGCCCCAGACGACGACAGACACCGCGGCTCAACCGCAGGCAGACGCTACCCTGCAGGCCTCGCCTGACAAGAAGGGCAAGAAGAAGGACAAGGAAGAGAAGGTCGTCCAGTCCAAGGACACCCGCAAGCTGATGCGGGACGCCAAGAAGACCGATGCTGCGACCGCGGAGGATGCGAAGCTTCCTGATCGCCAGTTGTACGAGAAGGCGCTGCAGGCGACGAAGAAGGGGCACTTCGACGTGGCCCGGCTGGACCTGCAGACCCTGCTGAATACCTATCCGGACTCCCAGTACCAGATGAAGGCGAAGCTGGCGATTGCAGACAGCTGGTATCGCGAAGGCGGCACGGCGGCGCTGATGCAGGCGGAGCAGGAGTACAAGGACTTCATCACCTTCTTCCCGAACGCTCCTGAAGCTGCCGAGGCACAGATGCGCGTTGGCGACATCTACTTCCGCCAGATGGACAAGCCGGACCGGGACTACACGAAGGCAGTGCACGCGCAGGACGAGTACCGCCTGATGCTGCAGCAGTTCCCGGATTCGCCGCTGGTTCCACAGGCCAAGCAGCGCCTGCGCGAGGTGCAGGAGGTCCTGGCGACTCGCGAGGCCGAGATTGCCGGCTTCTACGCGACGCATGAGAACTGGCCCGCGACGATTGCTCGCTACCAGACGGTTGCTGACACGTATCCGCAGTTCAGCCGCATGGACGATGTTCTTGTGGCGCTGGGCGATTCCTACGAGGCAGAGGCGAAGATCGTGCGAGCCCAGACGCAGCTTCCTGAGGGAGCGAAGGCGCGGCTGGCAAAGATCTATGACGACCGTGCGATTGCGGCTTACAGAAAGGTTGCGCTGGAGCATTCCGCTTCGGCCCACGTCGAGGATGCGCGAGATCGCCTGGCTGCGATGAATGTTCCGATCCCGACCCCGAGCCCGGAGCAGGTGGCGGCGAGCGCGGCGCTTGAGAACAGCCGTGGACAGTACCGCCTGCAGGATCGTGCAAGGCTGATGATCCTGCGTCGTCCGGACACAGTTCTCGCGGCACACGGGGGGGAGCCGCCACTAACCGATCCGAAGCCTACGCTGGCCCCAACGGTCGTGCGGCAGATCCAGGAAGACTACAAGGACGCGATGAACCCGGCGTCAGCGGAGAAGGCACCGTCGGCAGCGGCTCCTACGACGGAGGCAGCGGCTCCTGAGGCTGCACCGGCGGCGGCAGCACCTGCTGCGAGCCAGCCAGCGAAGACCGCGGCTCCGGCCTTGTCGCTGCAGGATATTCCGGCCTCGGGCGGAGGAGATGCCAGCGGTTCCACGATGACGAATGTTCCTACCAACACGGCCCAACCGGCGACGGCAGCGCCCAGTGGTGGAGGAAACTCTATGGGAGTCGAGGTGCTGACGCCGGGCGCCAACGGGCAGGCTCCGGCACAGAATGAGCCGAATGGCGGGTTGAAGCCGGTGGGGCCGACGAACACGGCAACGCCGCCTCCGATTGAGAAGCCTGCGGCTGCTCCTGACGCCGTGAACGACGTCAATCCTGCCGCCCAGCCGAAGGGACAGGCGGTTCAGCCTGCAGCTGGTAAGAAGGCTCCGAAGCCTGCGTTCGACAACGACGAAGAGTCGTCGAGCACGCACAAGAAGAAGAAGGGCCTGAAGAAGCTTAATCCCTTCTAAAGTGATTCTGAATTGAGTTACACGGGATCCCTGTATTTTGCCGGACGCAGCATTGACGCTTCGGGCGAAATACAGGGATCCTTCGCTTTGCTCAGGATGACGGGATGGGGTGGCTGATGACGGCCGGTCGGCTGTATCGGAGTGGAAGCGTATGGATCGGCTGAGCAAAACCGCAGATCCTTCGACTGCGCATCTCGCGAAGAGGCTGCAAGATGCTTCGCTCAGGATGACACTTTTGCTGGAAAGTGACTCCCGATGAGGGATGATCCAACGCAGGCGGGTTCTGCCCGGCATTATTTGGCGCGACAGGCAAAATACAGGCATCCTTCGATTTGCTCAGGATGACGGCGGTTTTGTTGATTGCTGGACGCTAATCCAGGCACTTGCTAATCCAGGCTACTTAAAGATGTGGCGGGAGAATAGCGTTTGGATCGTTTCGGACTTACGGCGTCCCCAAGGCGTTTGCCCCAAACGATAGCCTGCGTAAATCCCTAATCCGCCTAAGATAGTTCCCCCAATGATCGCCACCGCGAATTCCAGAACTTCCATGGCAGCCATGCTATCGCATGATGGATGGCGAACAGTCAGCCGGTAAGTGAACGGCCCTAGCGCGCGGGTGGCGGTGGCGGTGGCTGCATTCCTCTTCCCTGGGGATAGGCCGGAAAGCGGTAGCGGTTGCGGCGCACGAGATAGACGATCAGCCAGATGATCCCGATGAGGACGGCGAAGGGCGCGAGGAGCATCAGGGTTCCGATCGGTTCCGGGATGACGGATCTTGATCCGTTGATGGTGGCTCCCTCGGCGAGATTGGCAGAGCCGGCCATGATGGCGAGATCGCCATGGAGAGTTGAGCCTTCGCCGAGATTGAGATCACCTTTGAGGATGGCGGTGTCACCGGAGATGGTACGGCCGGGAGCCACCGAGACGGATCCGAAGGCTACGGCAACATCTCCGGTTACGTCGCCCTGAATGTGTACGGAGCAGAAGGCACAGGCGACGTCTCCGACGGTTTCGCCTTCGGCGATGTTGATGTCGGCACCGAAGCTGGAGCGGTCGTTGCTGCTGTGGGAGTGCCGGGCGAAGGCGGGAAGCGTGAGCGAGAGGGCCAGAAGGGCTGAGAGAAGAGTTCTGCCAGTCTGTCTGCGCATGAAGGATGTCCTCGAAGGGCTAGTGTACGCCGGATAGAGCCGGGTTCGACCGGGTCGATGCTTCACCGGGGATGAGCAGGGTGGGTGCTACCCTTAAGAAAAACATGAGCCACGAATTACCGAAAGCATACGATCCGTCCGTTATTGAAGAGCGCTGGGCTAAGTACTGGGTAGAAGAGCGCCTGTTCGACACTGCTACACCAGAGGATACGGACGAGAGCCGGAAGAAGTTCACCATGCTGCTGCCGCCGCCCAATGTGACCGGCCGGCTGCACATGGGCCACATGCTGAACCAGACCGAGATGG
>DASTSJ010000220.1:0-4400 GCA_035760765.1 Edaphobacter sp.
CGAGCCGCTCTGCACGCGGGAGAGCTCGGCAACCGCGACCCAGGCCTCCTGAGCCGCCCGCTTTCGGTCTTCGGGACTGCTCGCAAATGCAATCGGCGCTTCAGCAAACGCTACTTCGGCGTGAATCCCCCGCAGCCCAAGCAGCCGGAAGATGTGAGGAACGAGAACGGCATCGCCCCAATAGCAGACATCCTCCCCAACAGTTGCATCGCCATTGCCTTTGCCCAGGCGATAGCAGATGTGGCCGGCGGTAACTTCGGCTCCGACAGAGCGTACCTGCGCCAGCAGCCCGCTGTGGAACTTCAGCATGCCTTCACCATTGGATGTCGTGCCCTCAGGAAAAAAGACGACCGGCAGATCTGCATGAATGGCTGCTTCCAATCCCTGGCGTGCCTTCAGGGCAGAACCGCCATGTCCTCGCGCTACAAAGACAGTGCCTACCATCTTCGTAATCCAGCCAAGCACCGGGTAGCTCGCCACCTCAGCCTTGGAGACAAAAACACAAGGATGCAAGGATGCGTAGACAACGATGTCCAGGTAACTCAGGTGATTCGAGATAAGCGCGCCGCGTCGAGGAAAACTACCGTTGGCCGTGACCTCGATTCCAAGTCCGTGCAATGCAGACGCGGCAAAGCGATGCAACCAGTCTGCGCGAGCCTCCCGCGACTCCGGCCGTCGCACCAGTAACTCCGTACCGTATTTTAAAAAGTAGCCCGCCAGCTGAATGCTTCGCGCGACCGATCGAATCACGCTCACCCTTACCCTCCCCGGTCCGCACAGTCTATCCTGAGATTCGTGGAGAGTAACCCAACACGCCTCAAACAAGGCAACGGTGAGCCTGAATCCTGCGAGCCTTCAGCCCCGGATTCCGGCCAGTCCGGCGGATTTCTTTATCGTCGTATCGGACTGCCAATCCTTGCGCTTCTGCGTCGAGGAGCCTCGCCGCGCAGGCTGGCCTGGAGTATCGCCCTCGGCCTACTGGTCGGCATCAACCCGGTGCTGGGCTCAACGACCGTTCTTTGCCTTGGGCTGGCAATGGCGCTCCGCCTCAATGTCGCCGTCTCGCAGCTGGTCAACCACCTCATCTACCCCTTCCAGCTACTTCTACTGATTCCCTTTCTTCAGATGGGCAGTGATCTCTTCCACTCAGAACCCCTGCCATTTTCAGCCCGCACGCTTCTGCTGATGGCCCGCAAGGACCCCCTGGAGTTTGTGCGCAAGATCTGGCGATGGGAGCTGCATGCATTCCTCGTCTGGGTCGTGCTTGCCGCCGTTCTCGTTCCGCTCATCGGAGTTGCACTAACGCCGCTTTTGCGCAGAGTCTCCGCCCGCATCCAGCAGCGCAAAGCCCCCGTCGACCTGCCTGCTTCCTGAGTTCGTTAGATCCTAGTTGCCGTGGAACTCCTCAACGGGGTCACCACTACGGACCCAGGCGGTGTAGATCATGTCGCGCAGTTCGATCGCCCCGGCGGCCAGCCGCTCCTCGGTAAATACCTTCCCCTCAGCGGTCCCTGCTCCATTGAAGCCGCCTGCCTTCTCCAACTGGTAGGTCCTCTCAACCAGGGTGGCAGTGTGGCGCAGGTAGGCAAGGTAATCGGTCCACTCATCCCCAAGAAGCTTCGGCTGAGATGCCGCAACCAGCGGCGCGACATCCGCCGGCTTGATGTTCCCTGAAACAAACGTGCTCTCAAACAAAGCGTGGATCTTGTGATCGGTCGTGTAGCCGTGTGGATTCGGGCCGACCCAGCCGTTGTACTGGATAGAAACGTGCATAGGTTGCGAACCGTCAGCAACATAGTGCCCAAGCCACGCCGCGTAGTACAGAATCGCAGTCTCTGCAGGCTTCGTGTCGTCACCCGCAGCCAGCAGGTGGCGATACTCGCGCATCCCTGCCTTCAGGCGCTGCCAGACCTCCTCGGTCACGTAGGGCTGCAGGCCCACCTTCTCAGGAGTCATCTGAATCTCTGGATGCGAAGCCTGGGCGTTCATCAGCGCACGAACATAGTCGTAGCGCTTCCTTGGCAGGTTCCCTAAAAGATCTGCGTACTCCAGATCGATGAAGTGCTCTGGCGCCTGCGCCGCGTTCAACTCTGCCTCCGCATGGTTGCGCCAGCGATCCGGCTCCGGCCCCAGGTACTCCATCGTGTCTAGCGCGTTGCCGTTTCGCAGAAACGCAGGAACATCCTTCGGGAGGTACGTCGCAGCCAGCCGGTTCACCATGCGGTGACCATCCCCACCCCAGGCAAAGGAAGGCTGAACGGAGAACCAGGGCACAAGAGCCGCAGCTATCGCAAAACGAAGCGCACGAACAAAACGAGGCATAAACCCGAGTATATCCGCGGTTGTATGAACCTTCCGCTACACCAAAACCTCAATGCCGACGCCTGCCTTCGTCCCGAAGACACGCCTGTACCGGGCAATCTCGTCCTTCGGGCCGGTCGCTTTGTTGATGTTGTCGCTCAGCTTCACCGCTGGTCTTCCCTCCACCGAAACCACCTTGCAGACCAGGCTGATCGGCTCAAGATCATGCTCCCCGCGCGGATGGCAGCCTCGAAAGTCATTGGTCAGCAGCGTCCCCCAGCCCGCACTGAACCGGATCCGCCCCTTGAAGTACTCATGCAGCGAGAGGATGACATCGACATCTAGACCGTCCGATGCAATCAATCGCTTCCGGGTCGCGTCCCGTCCCCGGCTCATCAGCCACGCAATGTACTCATCTCCTGCCACAAACGGGTCTTTCGAATCGGCACGCTGTCCGGTCCAGTCCGCCACCCAGTCAGGTGCGTTCTCCAGAAACTGTGTGGTCCCGAAGGTGTCCGGCAACAGAATCAGCAGCTCTCCGCCATAGCTCTTCTGCCACAGCTCCAGCACGCGATACTGCGACTGAAGCAGTTCCTGGTCAGAATCCGCCATCGCCGCCAGCGCCATCGGAAGCTCATGTGCGTTCGTTCCCATCGCTTCCAAGTCATGCTTATAAGCGAGGTACGTATTTGAAGTACCAGACAGGCTCTCGCCAATACCGGCACGGAGTGCCGTAACCACATACTCCTGCCATAGAAAGGAGTGACGGCGCCGGGTTCCGAACTCCGAGATGCGGACCTCCGGGACCTTGCGAATCTTCTCGATCTTGTCCCACAGCCGGGACTTCGCCCGCGCATACAGCACATCCAGTTCCAGTTCGCTGAGCTTGCCGAGCGCTGCTCTCGTCTTCATCTCACTCAAAAGCGCCAGGCCATAGATCTCCCACATCGTGACCTCGGTCCACAGCCCGGAGAACCGCAGCACGATCTGACCTTCGTGCACGGAGATCTCATAGTCCGATAGCCGAAAATCATTTTCCAGCCACTCCAGGAAGGCGGGCTCAAAGATGGTCCGCGTTCCGTAGAAGGTATTTCCTGCCAGCCATATCAGTTCGCTCTTACGAAAGCGCAACCGGCGCACATATTCCATCTGCTCTCGGACGGCAGCTACCGAGACATGCTCGGCCAGCCGCACGGCCAGCGTCCGGTTCGTCGTCTCTGACGTCACGTGAACCTGCGGAAAATTCTTCCAGATGAACTGCAGCATCAGCAGCTTGTAAAAGTCCGTATCGAGCAGCGATCGCACGATCGGGTCCAGCTTCCAGTTATGGTTATGGGCACGCTCGGCCAGGTTCACGTTCATGCCATCCAGTCTCGCCTGTAAGGGGTTCTCAGGCAATTCGAGGCTTGCGTTCCGTGCTCGGAACGACCGGCAAAATTCACAGAAACTCACGCTAGCCGCGGGGTTTGACTTGGTATCCTATAAAAGCTATGCCGACGAAAAAAGAACTCCTCACCCAGCCCATCCAGCACATCGACATCAAGCAGCACAACGTGGTCGCGCTAGTCGATGCCATGCAGTCGATGGCCTTCAGTTCGCGCGATACTGCCCGCGCCGCCTCCATCTACGAGATGATGCTTCGCGACACCGAATGCGGTGTCATCCTCTGTCTCGCTGGTTCTTTGATCTCTGCGGGCCTGCAGAAGGTCATCGTCGACCTGATTCGAAATAACATGATCGACGCCATCGTCTCCACCGGAGCAAACATCGTCGACCAGGACTTCTTCGAGGCCCTCGGCTTCAATCACTACATCGCCGGCGACGAGTACAAGTACGGTCACGAAGACGGCCTTCTTCGCGAACTAATGATCGACCGCATCTACGACACCTTCATCGATGAGGAAGAGCTGCGTATGTGCGACGAGACGACGCACCAGATCACCAACTCCCTTGAGCCACGCCCCTACAGCTCGCGCGAGTTCATCCGCGAGATGGGTGCCTACCTGGCAAAGAACGGCAAAACTCCCCAGGCAGGCGGCCGCGACTCGATCGTGCTCGCAGCCTACGAGAAGAACGTTCCCATCTTCTGCCCGGCCTTC
>DASTSJ010000221.1:0-3734 GCA_035760765.1 Edaphobacter sp.
CCAGCGACCCGGATCCGCACGAGCCGGTCGATTCGCAGGAACTGGCGCAAACCAAGACGAGCCAGCCTGAGATCGACCAGCTCATCGCGTTCTTCGGCAGCATGCTTGGGCTCGGGTCCTTCTTCCTGTTGCCGCTCCGATATGCCCTGCTCACCGTTACGGTCGCTTTGCTGGCGGTCAGCCTGAGGGTCCGAAACGCAAAGCGCTGGGGCGCCATCGGGCTCGCACTGTGTGCATTCATTGCGATGGCCATCGTCTGGTTTGCCATTTCGGGGCATCAGGGTCCCGCCCTCGACGGCGAACAAACGCGCGCGACGATGCGGCTCGAAATCGTCGACAAGGTCAACAGCCTGCGCCTTCAGCGCCACATCAAACCTCTGAACTACGATCCCGCCCTCTCGCTCGTCGCCCAGCAGCGGGCCGATTTCGGTGCAGCCGCGCATAGTGGCTTCGCCACCCAATCGACGGTTGGGCCGCTGCCGTCCAGCGAAACCAATGTGTGGGCGGAGATGGCCGGCGTCGCGTGCTCGTGGGAGCGCCTCTTCGAACTCAAGGAAGGAGGAGCGCATGCGCTCGGCCCTGATCCGGAAATCGGTTTCATCGAAAACAGGGCCGTTGATTCCCAGGTATCGGACGCCTATCTCTCTCCGGAGTTTGGGTCCATTGGGGTCGGCGTCGAACCGCTTCCAGACGGAAATGTCAGCGTCGTCATGGACTTCGTCGGCCGACCGAAGGCCGGCAAACCTTGGTCTCGAGGTATGCCGAACCTGCTCGGCGAAGTTGTCGGGGTAGGCCTGCCCGACTGCAGCTGGTGACCTGAGTCATCGATCCACTGGCAGTAGGCGGCGAGGCTGTCGAGGATCTCATCGGCGCTCTTGTGCCAGACGTAGGGCTTGGGGTCTTCGTTCCAGTTGGTGATCCAGGTGCGGATCGAGGCGACGAGGTCGCGAACGGAGCAGTGAGAGCCGCGCTTGAGCCACTTCGTGGTCAGCTCGGCGAACCAGCGCTCAACCAGGTTCAGCCAGGAGCTGTAGGTGGGCGTGAAGTGCAGAGTGAAGCGCGGGTGGCGCTTGAGCCAGCGCTGGATCGAGGGTGTCTTGTGCGTCGAGGAGTTGTCAAGCACGACGTGGACCTCGAAGTCATCGGGGACTGAGCGCTCGATCAGGTTCAAGAAGCGGCGGAACTCATCGGCGCGGTGGCAGGGCGTCATCTCTGAGATCACCTTCCCGGAGGCGACATCCAGGGCGGCGTAGAGGTTCGTGGTGCCGTTGCGGACGTAATCGTGGGTGTGGCGCTCGGGAACGCCGGGCAACAACGGCAAGATCGGCGAAGAGCGATCGAGCGCCTGGATCTGGGACTTCTCATCGACGCAGAGCACGACCGCCGCCTCGGGCGGCTTCAGGTAGAGCCCGACGATGTCTCTGACCTTGTCGATGAACTGCGGGTCGGGCGAGAGCTTGAAGTGCTCGGTTCGGGGGGGCTTCAGCCCGAAGGCCCGCCAGATGCGACTGATCGCGCTCTGGCTCATGCCCGTTGCCTGGGCCCAAGAGAAGATCCCATTGCCGAGGCGAGATCTCGATCGCATGATTCACGCAGGCTCCTCCCCGGTGACAGCCTCAAAGGCAGCCAGGGCAACGATGACGGGGATCCCAGGCTGATCCTTCAAGCGTCGGGCGCTGGCTTCACCCGTTTCACGTATTGAGCGCTCTGCCTTGGTGACGATTTCCCGAGCTTCCTCCCAGCCGGCCTCGTCCAGACGCAGCGGCAACCAAGAAAGGCCCGAGCCATCCCGTCTCTGGAATGTTTTCGCTTCTAGCGCTGCGATGACACGAGCAGATAGCTCCTGCCACGCCTCGCCGCTGATTTCCTCCCGAAGCGGTGGTGGCACCCTGGGCCAGTCTCGCGACCCCATGAACGCTTCGAGGTTGGCACGGTAAAAGTGCTCCACTGCTCCCCGCCGCGGCTCGGTCCTCACGAGAATGAGGCAATCCTCATCTACGAGCACACGGACGTGATACGAGACGGTCGAGAGGTCTTGCTTCGTGATCCGGGTGAGTTGGTTAGGGCTGGCGACCCGTTCGCTCAGGATGCCAAGTATCTGGAGGCGAAGCGGGTGGTTCATGACCCGAACCAGCCTTTGATCGAACTGCCGCTTTCGCTTCTTTCCCACGGTTAGGCCTCTCCGGCAGCGTTCAGGGCTTAATCCCGCCGGTCCTCTGCGCTTTCCGCGCCTTCTTCGATTCTGAGAGTGCGTCCATGAACCTTGCTCTTCGAGTGCTGGACACACTCTTACCAAAGAATGCGGCCAAAATGAGTGGCGTCAAACAATCCGCCACTGGAGAAATTTCCGCTAGGAAGATCGCCTTTTAGAACTCCTCGGCATCTTGAAGAAGAGCATCGAAGTACTCACGGGAACATCCTCGGTCGGTTCTTTGCATTGGCGTGCGGCACTGCGCGCGGCAACCGCAGCCATCGCGTCCTCATATTCCTGCGATACCTCCAACGCTTCTTCTATGCCTTCAGCGTCGAAGACGTGTGGATTCCGAACGATGAAAAACTCCTTGTCGCTGCCGACGATGCCAGCTCGTCGGGAGCCGGTGTAGTCGTCAAGGATCCCCTGGACAACGTCATCCACTATAAATTCCGCCATCTCAGGCTCATTTTCGAAAAGCTCGTCCCACTCGTCAGTGTCGATCATGTGCAGTTCGGTAGCAACGTAAAAATGTTCGAGAACGGCCCTGACCTTACGGCTGCTGACTTCTTCGATGCACCTGTACTCAGCGAGTTTGCGAATGTGGTAATTGAGGTCCCTAACTGGGACTTCTAGTACCTGCGCTACTTCTTTGGGGCTAATCGGCCCCCTTTCTCGAATCAGCCGGAAGGCTTCCGCTCGGAGTTGGTGCGACATCGCCTTGATGCGGTTTTGAGTCGCCTGCCGACGCTCTGCACTGGTCGCCACGCTTCCACCCCTTTCCAAGATTTGATTGCTGGATCGTAATGCTCTTCAGGGCGACCACAAAGATTCACTGGAGACCAGCTATTCACTAGAAAAGGTTCTCCGCTAGTGAAATCCTCTCCGCCATACGACCCGATGAGAGGAGGTGGAGAAGGTGCTGGTCATGACGGAGAGGGTTCTTCCCCTTTTGAGCAAAGCAAAGGGGGCTTAACCCGCGGCTCACGCCAAGCGGCTCCCGGCTGCATAGCAGTCGGGGGCCATTCGATGACGCTGAACATCCCCGCCTTATGACCGGCCTCGGCCGACATGGAATCAGCACGTGATGCCAATGACCGCTTCGCGGCGATCTACGACGACTGGAACTCGCAGAACGACTATGAGATGTGGCTGGGGGAAGCCCTCCTGCCGAAGTTGGAGATGCATGGGTTGCGCAAGGGCTGGGCACTGGACGTGGGCTGCGGAACTGGCCGTGCGTTCGAACCGCTGCTAGCTAGGGGCTGGCAGATCGTCGGCTGCGACATATCGTCCCGGATGCTGGCTGCGGCGGGTCGTAAGTTCAACTCACGGGTCCAGCTGCGGAATTACGATGCCCGCAGTCTTCCGGCGATCTGTCCAGCATCAGGACTCCCCACGGGAGAGTCTTTCAACCTGATCCTGATGCTCAATGATGTCGTCAACTACCTGACCGACGACAGCGATTTGGAGAGACTCTTTCTCGGCATAAAGCGGAACTTGAGCCGTGATCGGGGTCTCGCCATCTTTGACGCTAATACGCTGG
>DASTSJ010000222.1:0-2889 GCA_035760765.1 Edaphobacter sp.
GCCATGCCGGTAAATGGCATCGCCACCACCATGATGGCGACCCTTGAGGTCATCCAGCGCGCCGTGGCCGCAGGCAAAAACATGATCGTCACCCACGAGCCCACCTTCTACTCCCACCAGGACACGACGGCGGAACTCGAAGGCGATCCCACCTACGAGTTCAAGCGCAAATTTCTGGCCGACCATGGTGTCTCCGTCTTCCGCTTCCACGATCACTGGCACAGAATGTCGCCCGACGGCATCAACGCCGGGATGACCCGCGAACTCGGCTGGGAGAACAACGCCGTCGCGAAGGACTCGCACGAGTTCGTCTTTGAGCCGACGACGCTCGGTGCGCTCGTCAAGACCATGACCACGCGCCTCAACGCCCACTCCATGCGGATCGTTGGCGACCCCGCCATGCCGGTGAAACGCGTAGTTGCGAACTGGGGCTACGCCAGCCTGATGCCCAAGATGATCAAGACCGCCGCCCGACCCGACATCGACGTCGTCATATGCGGCGAGACCCGCGAGTGGGAGATGGTGGAGTACGTCCAGGACCAGATCGCTTCAGGTAACAAGAAGGCTCTCATCGTCATCAATCACGTGGCCTCCGAGCAGGCCGGCATGCGCTACTGCGCAGACTGGCTCAAGCCCTTTATCCCAGAGGTTCCGGTGGAGTTCATCGCGAGCAAGGAGCCCTTCTGGGTAGCGCACGTCTGAAGGCTACGAATCGGTGATGCATAAAAGCCCTGCGAATCACGGTCGATAGCCGCACACCCGGACCGGCAGCATGGTCTGCATGGGATATCGTGGAACGATCCCATCTGAGGTCTTTGTCTGCATGTCTCGTTCCCTGGTTCTGGTGTGCCTTGCGCTTACGTCAATGACCCTCTCCGCCCAAAGCCGCAAGGCACAGGACGAGGCCCTTCATCTCAACCAGATTCAGGTCATCGGAACACATAACAGCTACAACCTGGGCTTCGCGCCGAGCGAGGGCAAGTACTTTGAGCAGCACTACCCCAAGGCCTATCACGGCGTCGAGTACCACCATCAGCCCCTAACGCAGCAGCTGAACGCAGGCGTTCGCCAGCTTGAGCTCGACATTGTGCAGGACCCCAAGGGGGGCCGCTTCGCCCACCCGAAGATCGTCGAACTCACAAAGGAAGCCGGTCTCCCCGCAGACCCCGACTTCAACCCGAACCACGAGTGGGACAAGCCCGGCTTCAAGACCCTGCACCTCGGCGACCTCAACCAGAGAAGCAGCTGCGTCCTCTTCACCTCCTGCCTCAGGGAGATTCGCTCCTGGTCGAAGGCCCACAAGGGGCACGTGCCCATCTTCCTGCTGATCGAAGACAAGCAGGGCCGCCTCAGCCAGATGCCCGGCGCCGTGACCGCCGAGCCGTGGACCGCGGCCACTTGGGATGCGATGGACGCCGAGATCCGCTCCGTCTTCAAAGCAAACGAGATCATCACGCCCGATCAGGTGCGCGGAGGCGCGTCCACGCTCGAAGAAGTTGTACTCGCGGGCAAATGGCCGACCCTGAAGGACGCTCGCGGCAAGGTCGTCTTCCTGCTCTACAACCGCACCTCGACCAGGCCGTACCTTGAAGGCCACCCCATGATGAAGGGCCGGGTCCTCTTCGTGAATGGGCGTCCCGGCGAGTCCGAGGCCGGCTTCGTCGAGCAGGATAAAGGGACTGCCGACGAGATCGCCGCGCTGGTAAAAAAGGGCTACCTAGTCCGCACGCGCGCCGACTTCAACACCGATCAGGGCCGCACAAACGACCTGACCCGCAAGAACGAGACGCTCAAAAGCGGAGCCCAGATGGTAAGCACGGACTTCCCCATCAGTGAGCCCGCTCCATGGACCGGCTACTCCGTCGGCTTGCCGAATGGAGAGCCAGCACGCTGCAATCCGGTCAACGCCCCCGTCGGCTGCAAAGATGTATGGATCGAAGGCAAACGGCGCTAAGAAGCAGCACCGCTAGTCATAGCCCTACATTCTCCAGCCATCCCAAAAAGTGTCATCCTGAGCGAAGCAAAGCGGAGTCGAAGGATCTGCGGTTCTTAACAGATTCCCAGAGCAGCCACAAAACCGGGTGCCCCACCTTCGCGAAGCAAAGGTGGGTTTGCAAGATCTAAGCCCCCGCAAAAACCGCTCTGAACAGGCGTATATATAAGAGGAAGGAATCTCCTATGGCCGATCGGATCAAAGTCACCGTTGGAGTCGCAGGCGGAATCGCCGCCTACAAGGCCGTCGAGGTCGTCCGCCGCCTCCAGGACGCCGGCTTCGACCCCCACGTCGTCATGACCGCTGCCGCGGAGAAGTTCGTCCAGCCACTCACCTTCGCTGCCATTACCGGCCACAAGGTGATCCTCAGCCTCTGGAACGAGGACGCCGGAGCCTCCGGCGGCGAAGTATCCGGCATCGAGCACATCAACGAGGCCCAGACCACCGCCGCCCTCATCATCGTTCCCGCCACCGCCGACCTGCTCGCCAAATTCGCCCACGGCATCGCCGACGACTTCCTCACCACGATGTACCTAGCCACCACCGCTCCGGTCATCGTCGCTCCGGCGATGAATGTAGTGATGTGGCAGCACCCGGCGACCCAGGCGAATCTCGAGACCCTCCGCAGACGAGGCGTAACCATCGTCGAGCCCGATAGCGGTTATCTCGCCTGCGGCATGGTCGGCGGCGGCAGACTCGCGGAAGAGAGCGCCATCGTGGCCTCCGTCGCCGAGGTTCTCGCCAGCGCCAATGCGGAAAACAAGTCCGACCTGAAGGGCGAGACCATCCTGATCACCGCTGGCGGAACCCGCGAACCCATCGACCCTGTGCGCTTTATAGGAAATCGCTCCAGCGGCAAGATGGGCTACGCGCTCGCATCTGCGGCGCGGGCCCGC